>DATCFW010000538.1:0-2289 GCA_036509295.1 Solirubrobacteraceae bacterium
GACGCCGTCATCCACCTGCTGGACGCGGGCGCGCTGGTCGACGGCGCGCCGGGCGACGAGCACCCGCCGGTCGGTCACGCGGCGTGGCGTGGCCACGCCGCGATCGTGCGCGAACTCATCGTTCGCGGGGCTCGCCTCACGTTCGACGGCGGCGGCAGCGCGCTGGGCGCCGCGTTCCACGGCTCGCGGCACTGCCAGCACCCGGAGGGCGGCGAGACGATGCAGACCATCGACGAGGTGCCGCAGGCGCGGTACGCGAAGGTGGTGAAGCTCCTGCTCGACGCCGGTGCGCCGGTCCCCCGCAGGCTGTGGGACGGGGCGCCGTCACCCGCCACGTTCATCGCCGAGCTCGGTCTCGAGACCTCCTGAGCCCGAGCCCGGGCCAGAAGCGCGAACCGGCCGCCCGAGCCAGCCGCGGTTCAGAGGAAGCGATGCATCACGTGCAGGCCCAACGGACCCGTGAACCGGATGGTGAAACGCGTGGGCCACCGTGCCGATCACGGCGAAGACGAGGGAGCGCCGCAGCCCGACCGCCCGCTCGTTGGTCTGAACGACCGCGTTGAATCTCCGGGTCGTAGGCATCCGAAGACCACTAGGATCGCCGGCGTGTTGCCCGAGGTGACCACGGATCTCACGATGTTGGAGCGCCTGGCGGCCCCCGCCGGCCGGGACGTCGTTGACGTCGGCTGTGGGGGTGGCGAGCTCGTCCGCGAGCTGAGCGCGCGGGGCGCGCGGATGATCGGTATCGAGATCTCGGGGGAGCAGCTCGCGCCGGCCCTGGCCCACGACGACGGCTCCGGAGCGCGGTACCTGATCGGGACCGCGCAGTCGCTGCCGCTGGACGATGAGTCAGTCGACGTCGCGCTGTTCATGCGGACCCTGCACCACGTCCCCCCGGACCATCTGCCGGCGGCGCTTGGCGAGGCGCGTCGCGTCCTGCGCGCCGGCGGCGCCGTGTACGTCGCCGAGCCGTTGACCGACGGCGACTTCTTCGCGCTCACATCGCTGGTGGAGGACGAGCTCGCGGTGCGCGAAGCGGCCCAGGCGGCGATCGCCGGGGCCACGGCCGCCGGCCTCGAACGGGTCACCACCGTCGATTACGACGTCCGCGTTCGGATCGCCGGGATCGACGCGTTCCGCGACCGCACGGTGAGCGTCGATCCGTCGCGCGCGGCGGTGTTCGATGCGCGCTGTGACGAGATCGCCGCCGCGCTGGGGCGGCTGGGGGAGCCGGGCGAGCGACCGGGCGAGAGGGTGTTCCTCGTACCGATGCGAGCCGACCTGCTGAGATCGAGACGGTGAGCGAGATGCTCAGTGAGCGCGATCTGGCCCTCAACGCATAGCGCGGTAGCGACGGATCAACGCGTTGGTGGAGCTGTCATGCGACAGGTCCGGATCGCCGTCTGATTTCAGCTCGGGGATGATCCGCTGCGCGAGCGCCTTGCCGAGCTCGACGCCCCACTGGTCGAACGAGTCGATGCCCCACACGACCCCCTGGGTGAAGACGCTGTGCTCGTAGAGGGCGACGAGCACCCCGAGGATTCGCGGCGTCAGCCGCTCGGCGAGGATGACGTTCGTCGGCCGGTTGCCCTCCATCACGCGGTGGGGGACGATCGCGTCGGCGGTGCCGTCGGCGCGGACCTCCTCGGCGGTCTTGCCGAAGGCGAGCGCCTCCGCCTGGGCGAACACGTTGGACATCAGCAGGTCGTGGTGGTCGCGCAGCGGATTGAGCGACTGGCCGAACCCGATCAGGTCGACCGGGATCAGGCGGGTTCCCTGGTGGATGAGCTGGTAGAAGCTGTGCTGGCCGTTGGTCCCGGGCTCACCCCAGTAGATGGCGCCGGTGTCGTAGTCCACGTGGGTGCCGTCGAGCGTCACGTGCTTGCCGTTTGACTCCATCGTCAGCTGCTGGAGGTAGGCCGGAAAGCGCTTGAGGTACTGCTCGTAGGGCATCACGCCCATCGTCTGGGACCCGAAGAAGTCCGCGTACCACACGGCGAGCATCCCCATCAGCACCGGGAGGTTGCGCTCCAGCGGCGTCGTCCGGAAGTGCTCGTCCATCTCGTGGAAGCCGGCGAGCAGCTCGCCGAACTGGTCGGGGCCGATGGCGAGCATCGTCGATAGTCCGATCGCGGAGTCCATCGAGTACCGGCCGCCGACCCAGTCCCAGAATCCGAACATGTTCTCGGTGTCGATGCCGAAGCCCGAGACCTTCTCGGCGTTTGTCGACACCGCGACGAAATGCTTGGCGATGGCGGACTCGTCGCCGAGCGCGGCCAGCGCCCAGTC
>DATCFW010000539.1:0-8879 GCA_036509295.1 Solirubrobacteraceae bacterium
TTCGCTCACGGGCGATCAGCCGCCGGCCGCCGAGCACCAGCAGGATCACGCAGGCGCCGAGCACCACCGCCAACTCGCCGCCCGCGCTCTCCCGAGCGCCAAGGCTGACGCCGGCCGCGGTGAGCCGATGGCTGTTGAGCCCCACCACCAGGACGGGCGCGGCGGCGAGCACGACAGCCGCCAGCCACATCAGGCAGCGCACCGACGCGCCGCAGAACGCGACGACGACCGCGAGCGCCAGCAGGAGCGCGAGCACTCCCCCCCGCGAGTAGGTGAACCCGATCGTCAGCAGCAGCGCCACCATCGCGCCGGCGGCGGCGAGGCGCAGCCCGTCCGGACGTCCCCGATCGACGACGATCGACAGGGCGGCGGGCACCGCCATCGCCACCAGGAGCGCCAGCGCATTCCAGTACCCCAGCGGCTCCTGCAGGCGCGGGAGCTCGCCCGTCTGGTCGAGCGTGAAGATACCGCCGAGGTGCAGCCCGGGCACGAGCTTCTGCCCGAGCCCATACGCCGTCACCGCCAGGCAGACCACCAGCAGCCCCTCGGCCACGAGCCGCGTCGGCCGTCGCAGCGACGCGCCGACGGCCACGGCCAGGACGAACACCAGGCAGTAGGTGATGGCCAAGTTACACTCGGTCCACGTCCGGTCGGGCGCGACGCTCCACAGGAGCGTGACGCCGCTCCAGGCGGCGAACGCCGTCAGCAGCGCCACCGCCGCCCAGACGATACGCGGCGCACGCAACGCGAGCCCACCGCGCCACAGCCACGCCGCTGCGGCGAACGCGGCGATGACCGCGAGCGCCACTTGAACGCGCTCCTCGTCGGACGATGACACGGCTGCGTGGGCGAAAGCCGCGTACAGGCACGTCAGCAACAGCGCCCCGGCGAGCGCCCGGCCGACCCACGGCACCGGGTCCGTGTGAGCGGCCCGGGGCCCGTCCCGAGCGTCGGCGGACCGGTCATCGGCGGCCCGTTCCAGGCGCGCGCTTGGCATCGCGGGCGCACATATCACGGCCGTCCGCGAGCCCGATTTCCACGACTTTGCGGAGTAAAATAGGAGGTCGGGTTGGACCCAGATTCGAGGTCTGATTGAACTCCAGTACCGCCCGGCTGGCGCAGCGGCTTTCCGTCCGAGCCGTTCGCCAGGATTGCCAGCCCACCTCGGCCGCCACGGAGCCGGGTACGGGAGCCGCGGCAGGCGGAAACGAGAGGAGCAGTACTTGATGTCCAACGCACCGCACACGCAACTCACCTCCGGTCCTCGAGCGGGCGAAGGTCTCTCGGTCCGTCGCTATTTCACGAGCGCGGGGACGCATCCGTTCGACGCGATCCAGTGGGAACGGCGCGATGCGCGCATCGGGCACGGCGACAAGGTCTCGTTTGAGCAGCTGGACGTCGAGTTCCCCACGTCGTGGTCACAGAACGCGACCAACATCGTTGCCCAGAAGTACTTCCGCGGGCAGCTCGGATCGCCGGCCCGGGAGCACTCCGTCCGGCAGATGATCGGCCGGGTGGCCGGAACGATCGCCGGCTGGGGCCGTGAGCGTGGCTACTTCGCCACCGACGCGGACGCGACCGCGTTCGAGGACGAGCTCACCCACATCCTGTTGCACCAGCAGGCGGCGTTCAACTCGCCGGTGTGGTTCAACGTCGGCTTTGAGGAGAGCCCGCAGTGCTCGGCCTGCTTCATCCTCTCC
Source organism: Solirubrobacteraceae bacterium (assembly GCA_036509295.1). Taxonomy (GTDB): domain Bacteria; phylum Actinomycetota; class Thermoleophilia; order Solirubrobacterales; family Solirubrobacteraceae; genus Palsa-465. The sequence continues at coordinate 1,701 of DATCFW010000539.1, forward strand.
GTCGAGGACGAGATGGAGTCGATCCTGGCCTGGAACACCAAGGAGGGCAACATCTTTCGCGGCGGCTCGGGCTCGGGCATCAACCTGTCGAAGATCCGCGGATCGATGGAGCCACTGGCCAAGGGCGGCACCGCCTCGGGTCCGGTCAGCTTCATGCGCGGCGCCGACGCGTGGGCGGGAACGATCAAGTCCGGTGGCAAGACCCGGCGGGCGGCCAAGATGATCGTGCTCGACGTCGACCATCCCGACATCCGCGACTTCATCTGGTGCAAGGCCAAGGAGGAGGACAAGGCCGCGGCTCTACGCGATGCCGGCTTCGACATGTCGATCGACGGCGAGGGCTTCTACTCGATCCAGTACCAGAACGCGAACAACTCGGTCCGGGTCAGCGAGACGTTCATGCGCGCGGTCGAGAACGACGAGGACTGGCATCTGACCGCCCGCGTCACCGGTGAGCCGGTCGGCGAGCCGATCCCGGCCCGCCAGCTGATGAAGGAGATCGCCGAGGCCGCATGGCGGTGCGCCGATCCCGGCGTGCAGTACGACACGACGATCAACGAGTGGCACACCTCGCCGGTGTCGGGTCGCATCAATGCGTCGAACCCGTGCTTCCCGGCTGACGCCCGCGTGCATACGACCAAGGGGCTAATGTCGATCGCCGAGGTGGTGCAGCGTGGCGAGGACGGCGACGACCTGCGCGTCTACACCCACCGCGCCACCGCCAACGAACCGGGAGCCGGCGTCGTGGCCACCACGCCGATCGCGTTCATGCGAAATGGCGTCAGTCCGATCGTGCGCCTGCGCTTCGCCAACGGCGGGGAACTGCGCTGCACCCCCAGCCATCGCATCTGGACGAGCAACCGTGGTTACGTGCGGGCCGAGGACCTGACCCAGTCAGACCGGGTGCTGCTCAACGACTGCGCCACGCCCGCCGTGGACGCCGTTTGGGAGCTTCCGGTCAAGGTGACCCGACTCGCCCGGTCGTTTGCTCGCGGCGGCTCGGTCATCGAGCAGGAGCTGCCCGGACGCTGGAGCGAGGGTCTCGGAGAGCTGACCGGCCACCTCATCGGTGACGGCTGCCTGACGTCTTCCCAGACCGTATGGGTGTACGGCGGCGATGACATCGACGATGGCCTCCTGGCGGCTCATGCGGGCCTGCTCGACGAGTTGGTGGGCGGGATCTCGAGGCAGGACATGGCCAACGGCACATCGCAGCTGCGGGCCGGCAGTGAAGCGGTGCGTGAGCTGTTTCGCGGGATCGGCGTGAGCGGTGCCAAGGCACCGGACAAGCACGCTCCGGAGGCAATCTTCACAGCGCCGGTCGAGATCCAGGCCGCCTTCCTGCGCGGTCTCTTCGGAGCGGACGGCTGCGTCTCCCGGGTCGAGTCAGGCGGCAAGGCCACTCGCTATGTGGGCCTGGGGAGCCGCAGCAACACCCTGCTCCGGGACGCCCAGCGCCTGCTGGCGACGTTCGGCATCCGCGGGCGCATCTACCGGATCGCCGATGCGGAGACGCCGACCTTCTCGTACACGCGGGTCGATGGCACGGAGGTCCAGTATGTGTCTCACGAGGGCTTCGACCTGCGGATCACCGGCAGTGATCTGGAGCGATTCGCAGAGGCGATCGGCTTCTCGACCCCGCGCAAGAACGCCGCGTTGGCGACGCTGCTGCAGCAGACCCGCCGGTACCACACCAAGCCCGGCACGTATCTGCTCTCGCGGGAGGAGGACGGTCAGGAGCAGGTCTACAACTTGACCGAGCCGCTTCATCATTCCTACATCGTCGACGGCGTCGTCGTCGCCAACTGCAGCGAGTACATGCACGTCGACGACTCCGCGTGCAACCTCGCCTCGCTGAACCTGATGAAGTTCCGCCGCCCCGACGGCACGTTCGATGTCGAGTCCTTCGAGCACGCGGTGGACATCGTGTTCCTGGCCCAGGAGATCATCGTCTCGCCGTCCAGCTATCCGACCGAGGAGATCGGGGCCAACGCCCGCGCGTTCCGCCAGCTCGGCATGGGCTACGCCAACCTCGGCGCCTACCTGATGGCCGACGGCGTGCCGTACGACTCCGACGCCGGCCGCGGCACCGCGGCGGCGGTCACCGCGCTGATGACCGGACGTGCGTACCTGGGCTCGGCCCGGATCGCGGCAGCCATCGGCCCGTATGACCGGTATGCCGAGAACCGCGAGGCGCACAACGCTGTGATGCGGATGCACCGTGATGCCTCATACGCGATCGCCGTCGAGGATTGCCTGGACACCGGACTGCTCAATGCGGCGCGTAGCGCCTGGGACGGAGCAGTGGCCGCCGGGGACCAGCACGGGTATCGCAACGCGCAGGCGACGGTGATGGCCCCGACCGGCTGCCTCGTCGCCGGATCGCTGGTATCCACCAGCCGCGGCCTGGTGCGATTGGGCACTCTCGGAGATGTCGATGGCGCGAAGTGGCAGGATCTCGACATCGAGGTGGCGACCGACGAGGGTCCTCGGCAGGCGACCAAGTTCTATGTCAACGGCATGGAGCAGGTGGTCTCGATCGAGACCGGGCGCGGCTATCAGATCCAAGGGACGCCGACGCACCGGATCAAGATCGTGGACGCCGAGGGCAACTGGACCTGGCGCCGGCTGGCTGAGGTGCGCCAGGGCGACCGCGTCCCGATGATGCTCGGTTCGATCATCGGCGAGCCGCAGGAGGTCGCACTCCCGCCGCTCGGGGACCTGCACTGGAACAGCGATCACCGCACCCGCGTGCCCCGCCACATGAGCCCTGAGCTGGCGGAGTTCCTCGGATACTTCATGGGCGACGGCTCGCTGCATGCCAAGGGAATACGGCTGTGCGTCGCTGATGGCGACGATGACGTTCTGGAGCGGCTGATCGAGTTGGGGCGGACGCTCTTCGGCATCGAGGCGCACACCCTCCCGCGTGACGGCTAGACCGAACTGTCGCTTCACTCGGTGCCGCTCACGATCTGGTGGGATGCCTGCGGGTTCTCCAAGCTCACCCCGTTCACCGGCCACTCCGGCAAGGGATGGTCACCGCACATTCCCGACGCGGTGCTCCACAGCAACGATGGCGCGGTCTACGCGGCATTCGTGCGCGGGCTGTTCGAGGCTGACGGGAACGCGAACAATGGCTATGCCTACTGGTCCACGGCGACCGAGCAGTTTTCCAGGGACATGCAGACACTGCTGCTCATGCTCGGCTTCGTGACAACGCGCAACCTGGATCAGTCGCATGACAAGCTTGGCGGCCCCTGTCACCGCTTGCGGCTGTTGAACGCCAACTCCGCGAGCCGGTTCGCGGCCGACGTGGGCTTCATGTCCGCGCGCAAGAACGAGGCGCTCGCCGGCGCCGAGCATCGCCAGGCCGCACGTTACGACCACATCCCGGTGACCCGTGAGTTGGTCGACGAGCTCGCACCGGCAAACGACGGTCTCAGAAAGAACGCCCTGATGGCCCTTTCGCGGACCGGCACTGTGTCGCGCCGTCTCGCCACGGCGTTGGCCGAGCGAGAGGCGAGCCCGGAGCTGGAGCATCTGCTCGGCTACTTCTATGACACGGTCAAGAGCACTGAGCTGCTCGAGGATCAGCCGACATTTGATCTGTCGGTCCCCGAGAACGTCACATACGTCGCCAACGGCTTCGTGAGCCACAACACGATTTCGTTCTTGATGGATTGCGATACGACCGGCGTCGAGCCCGACTTCTCGCTGGTCAAGTTCAAGGAGCTGGTCGGCGGCGGGCAGATGACGATCGTCAACAAGACGGTGCCGCTGGCGCTGCAGACGCTCGGATACTCCGACGAGCACATCGAGCAGATCGTCGCCTACGTCAACGAGCACGGCACGATCGTCGGCGCGCCGGGCCTGGACGCCGAGGATCTGCCGGTGTTCGACGTGGCGGTGGGCGAGCGGGCGATCTCCTACATGGGCCACATCAAGATGATGGGGGCGATTCAGCCGTTCATCAGCGGCGCGATCTCCAAGACGGTCAACATGCCGCAGACGGCAACGGTGGAGGACATCGCCGATGCCTACATCCAGGCGTGGCGGCTCGGTATCAAGGCGCTGGCCATTTACCGCGACGGCTCCAAGACGGCCCAGGCGCTGCGCACGGACGCTCAGCAGGGCAAGGCCGTCGAGGTCGACGTGCAGGCCGAGGTGGAGAAGGCCGTCACCGAAGCGCTGGCGAAGGTGGGGCCGAAGCGGCGCCGGATGCCGCGGGAGCGCCAGTCGATCACCCACAAGTTCTCGATCGGTGGCCACGAGGGCTACATCACCGCCGGGATGTACGAGGACCGCACGGTCGGCGAGATCTTCCTCACGGACATCGGCAAGGAAGGCTCGACGCTGCGCGGCATGATGAACGCGTTCGCCACCGCGATCTCGCTCTCGCTCCAGTACGGGGTGCCGCTCGAGACGCTCGTGCGCAAGTTCAGCTACATGCGCTTCGAGCCCGAGGGCATGACCTCCAACCCGGAGATCCCGTTCTCCAAGTCGATGCCGGACTACATCATGCGCTGGCTGGCCTCGCGCTTCCTGGACACCGACCTCCAGGAGGAGCTGGGCATCCTCACCAAGGAGGTGCGGGCGCGCAAGGCGGCGCAGGACGCGGCCAGCTCCCAGTACGGGGACACCGCCGGACCAACCGCACTGCAGCACAGCCCGGCCACGCCGGCGACCCGGGCGCTCACCGACGAGCCGCCGGTGCTGCCGGCGGTGCGTCAGGGACTCGACCTGGGTCCCGCCTGCCAGCAGTGCGGCGGCATGATGCAGCGGACCGGCAGCTGCTACACGTGCGGCAGCTGCGGGTTTAACACCGGCTGCGGTTGATGATGTCGCGGGACACCAGAACGTCCTGATTTCGCGTAGGGAAATGCCCAGGAGTGCGCGGTAAAGCGCCCACTCCTGGGCACGGAAACGTCCAGTAAGCCGCGCGCCAGCTGACCAGTAGTTGCGCCGGCATTGCTCAGACTTGGTCCGGCACCGCGGCGACCGCATCCATCGCCGCTTGTGCTGTCGTTACAGCGGCCGTTTCTCCGACATGCTCACGAACGGCCCGGCTAGCGCTGCCCAAACTTGGACTACATGCTATGCCATTCCTCAACATTATATTGCGAACTATAATAGTTCGCGCTAGTATCTTGTCCCAGCATGGACTTTCTCAACCGGACCGATGACCTAGCCGCTCTCGATGACCTGTGGGCCGCTCAGGAGGCCCACTTCTTCGTTGTCTGGGGCCGTCGCCGGGTTGGGAAGACAGAGCTGCTCTCCAAGTTTGCCGAGGGCAAGCGCGCTTTCTACTTCGAGGCCACGGACACCACCGAGCTGGCCCAGTTGCGCAGCTTCTCTGAAGAGCTGGCCGCTGTCGGCGCCAACGAGCTCTTGGCTGCCCAACCCGTGAGCAACTGGGCGGGAGCGCTGGCCGCAATGACCCAGTACGCCTCGGCAGCGGAGCGGACGCTCATCATCCTTGACGAGTTCCAGTACCTGGCCGCTCAGCAGCGGGAACTCGGCACGCTGCTCAACAACTGGTGGCGGACGACCGGACGAGACCTGCCTCTGGTCTTCATCATCGCCGGCAGTGAGGTGTCGTTCTTTCGCGAGGAGGTGCTCGGCGGGCAGATGTACGGCCGCCGCAGCGGTCAGCTCCCCCTCGTGCCGTTTGACTACAGTGCGGCCGCGCTGTTTGTCCCCGGCTACTCCGACGAGGACAAGGTCCGGACCTACGCGGTCTGCGGCGGCATGCCCTACTACCTCGACCGTTTCGTCGATACCCGTCCGCTTGCGGAGAACATCCTCCGCAACGTTCTCCATCGCGATGGCTTCCTGCACGAGGAGGCCGACCTGCTGCTTCGCCAGGAGTTACCAGACCCGCGGCGGTACTTCTCGGTCCTGGACGCCATCGCACGCGGCGCCACCCGCAACTCAGAGATTGCTCAGCGTACGGGGCTTGACTCCGCGCAGACCTACCAGACCCTGGACATGCTCGAACGCTTGGAGCTCGTCGAGCAACTGCGTCCGGCAACCGCCTCCCCGACTTCCAAGAAGACCAGCTACGCCATCCGTGACGGCTTTTTGAACTTCTACTTCCGGTTCGTCGAGCCGTACAAGTCACGGATGCGGACACGTGCTGACGCCGAGCGGCACCTGGAGCACACAGTCCTGCCCCACCTCGACGCGTTCGTCTCCAAGCCAGCCTGGGAACGCATCTGCCAGGACTACATCAAACGTCAGGAACCCGAGGCCCGCGCCGTCGGCGCATGGTGGGGCAAGGTCCAAGTCGCGCCCAAGCGAACCGAAGAACGCGAGATTGACGCCGTCGCCATCGACCCTGACGGCAAGGTCATCGCCACCGGCAGCTGCAAGTGGACCAACTCTTCGCTTGACTACGGCGAGGAGATTCTGCTCAACCAAATCGAGCCTCACATCCCCGGCGCCGAGGACGTCGCGCGCCACTACTTCTTCTCGCGCTCCGGTTTCACCGAGCAGTTGCACAAGCTCGCCGCATCTGACCCGGGCCGCTACCTCCTGGTCACCCCAGAAGTCATCTACCAGGGGTAGCCGAGTGACCGGCGCGCCCAGTCGCAGCGCACCACCATCATCGGCAACAGAGCACTCGAACCTCCGCTTCAGACACGACCGCCGAAGCGAACCGGCTTCAATCACCCGCGGCTGCCGGGCGCAGGAACAGCCGTCGCGAGGATGAACTAGAGCGACGTCCGCGCGCCATTCGGGGAAGCGGACCTGTTCGACGATGGAGTCAACGTCGGCGACGCTGCGCTCGACGATGACCGGCGTGTCGGGGTCTTCGTGCTCTCGAAGAGCTCCGTCAGCGCGGCCTTCCCGCGGTCCTGGTCCTCCTCGGGGACCACCTCGCGCTCAACCGTGACGACGTCCTTGGCGAAGTCAGCGAGCGCCTTGAGGTATTCCAGGCTGTGGAGCTGTCCCTGCTCGTGGCGGTCGCGGAGCCGCTCCAGCCGCTCGCCGAGCTCGATGAATTCTTCTCGCCGCCGTGCTTCCGCACCCGGCGCAGAATCTTGAGCTCGACCTCCTTAGCCTTCCTCTTCGCGTCCGGGTCCGTGAGTAGGCTCTCCAGGATGTCGGCGTCCATGACCAGGGTGTCGAGGCCGTCGCCGACGACTCTACGTGCACGTTTTCGTGTTCTGAAGCGCG
>DATCFW010000540.1:0-27892 GCA_036509295.1 Solirubrobacteraceae bacterium
CAGACCCTGGTGTCCGAGGCGCAAATCGAGCCGGATATGATGGGCGAACGCCAGCAACACAGGCCCTGGGCGCCGCATAGGGTCGTTCTCCCAGGCGAAATCTGATTCGTCCAACCCGCCACACATCCTCCCGCGCGCCCCCGCGCCCGTCAAGAACACCTCAGCAAAACTTGACCTTGACAGACACGTGCCGCTTCCATCGACCCAGCGGAGCTAGGGGCGGCCCACTAGCTGCTGGACCAGACAGTGCCGACGCCCGAGAAGCCGAGCGCGGCAGCGGTGTTCTGGTTGAGGTCCCACTCACGACCCCCGACGTAGGGGCCGCGGTCATCGACCACGGCGGTCACCGTGCGGTTGCCGTAGTGAAACGCGACCCGGCTGCCGCAGGGCAGCGTCTTGTTGGCCACGCCCAATCCGGCGTGAAACCCGCAGGCGGTGTTCCCGCCATCGTCGTACCACGACGCGACGCTCTGGCCAAAGACCGTCACGCTGCCGGCCGGCTGGACCGAACGGCCGTTGCGCCCGTCGCCCGCGAACATCATCCGCAGGCGCTGACCGGCGCCGCCGGCAGGCGCGTAGCGCAGCCGGAAGCCGCCGTGGCCGCCGGTGTGACCGGTGGCAACGGTTCGCCATCCACGCGACGTGCGGCCCTGGAGCCGCACGACCCGCCCGGCGACCGCCGGCAGGAGCTTCCCGCCGACGCGCACCGGGCCGCCGCCGAGGACGGAGAACCCACGGCGGGCGATGGCGAACCGTGCGGTGACGGTCACCGCCCGCAGCGTGCCCGACGGCACCTCGGACGAGGTGTCGACGGTGGTCGCCCGCGCCACCGGCGTCGGGCTGCTCGGGGCCTGTACGACGACCCGCATGAAGCTCGACCGCCGCGGCACGACGCGGAAGCGAAACGTCCGGTTCGCGCCAACCGTGGTTGCTGCGGTCCGCTGCCACATCGGAGCAGTGCGTGCCGCCGTCTCCAGCAGCACCTGCTTCCCGACATCGGCACCGGGCGCGGTACCGGTGACGCGTACGGCGTGGCCGAACGTCACCCGCCCGGGGCTGACTCGCAGGTTGAGGGGATTCTGTTCAGAATGGCCGGTCGCCGTCGTCGCACCCGTGAGCGCGAACGCCGACGCGGGAACGGCCAGCATTGTCGTAATCATGATCAGTTGTGCGGCGCGCGTCCTGCGCAACAATCTGCTGGGCCTCAAACCGAGGACCTCCTTACGTCTCGACCGGATGCCTACGTGGTTAGCTGTCGGGCTCGCGGCCACGCAAAGGTCGGAACTGGCACCTTTGGAAGTGGTCGCTACGGTCGCCGCTGGCTCAGGCCAGGCGACCGATTCGCCCCGGCCGGATGCGTTGCTGGCCATCCGGCAGTGGGTCCCCCGCTCGCCTCCGCACCGAGCAGAGGCGATTAGGCAGGTCGGGTTATGAAGTCGGCGAGGTTCGCAGGAGTTTGAGCGTCTTTAAGTGATCCTCGTCACACGCGGGTCGGCATGTCAGAATCAGCTCGTGACCAATCCAGACCGACTCACCGGGCTCGACAGCTCGTTCCTGCACCTCGAGCGCGACGCCGCTCACATGCACGTCGCCGGGTGCATGCTGTTCGACGGCGACGCCCCCACCTATGACGAGCTCGTCGAGCAGATCGTCTCGCGGCTGCACCTCGTGCCGCGCTACCGGCAGCGGTTGGCGTTCGTCCCGCTCAACCAGGGGCGCCCGGTGTGGGTCGACGACCCCCATTTCAACGTCGCCTTCCACGTCCGTCACACCGCGTTGCCCAGCCCCGGGGGCGAGGAGCAACTCAAGCGCCTGGCCGGCCGCGTCTTCTCCCAGGCCCTGGACCGGTCGCGACCGCTGTGGGAGATCTGGCTCGCCGAGGGCGTATCCCAGGGCCGGTTCGCGCTGCTGTCAAAGACCCACCATGCGCTCGTCGACGGCGTCTCCGGCGTCGATATTGCCACCGTCCTGTTCGACACCTCACCGGACCCGATGCCGGTCGCCGCACCCGAGCACGAGTGGTTGCCGCGACCGGTCCCGAGCAGCGCCCAGCTCCTCGCCGACGCCCTGATCGAGCGCGCGACGGTGCCGGGAGAGATCGTTCGCGGCGTCCGGGCGACGCTGCGCGGGCCGCGTCACATGGCCGGCCGGATCGGCCGGGCGGCCGGCGGCGTCGGCGCGATGGCCAAGGCGGGGCTTCAGACCGCGCCGGCCAGCCCCTTCAACGTGCGCATCGGCCCGCACCGGCGCTTCACCTGGGTCCGCGGCGACCTGCAGCAGTTCAAGGCGATCAAGAATGCCCTCGGCGGCACCGTCAACGACGTCGTCCTCGCCTCGGTGGCCGGGGCGCTGGGCCGGTACCTGAGGATGCACGGCGAGTCGACGGAGGACACCGTGCTCCGGGCGATGGTGCCGATCTCGATCCGGGCCGACGTCGAGCGCGGCGCTCTGGGCAATCGCGTGGCGGCGATGTGGGCGCCCCTGCCGCTCGGACTCAACGACCCGGTTCAGCGGCTGCTGACGATCAGCCGGGCGATGGACGGGATCAAGGCGTCGGGCCAGGCCGTCGGCGCTCAGGTGCTCACCGAGCTGACCGGCTTTGCCCCGCCGACGATCATGGCCCAGGCGGCGCGGCTCCAAGCCCGCCAGCGCATGTTCAACCTCGTCGTCACCAACGTTCCCGGACCGCAGTTCCCGCTCTACATGCTCGGTCGCGAGCTGGACGCGATGTTCCCAATGGTGCCGCTCGCCGAGAACCAGGCGCTCGGCATCGCGATCATGAGCTACCGCGGACAGTTGAATTTCGGGCTCAACGCCGACTACGACGCGATGCCCGATCTCGAGGCGCTCGCCGACGAATTGCGGGCGTCGATCGAGGAGCTGGCGGCCGCCGCCGGCGAGGACTCTCGGGCCGGGACGGCGCCGGGACGACGGTCGGTGCGCGCCGCGGAGTGATCCGCCGCGCCGCTCGCCCTCGATGCCACGTCTGATCGAGCGGTTGCTGATCGTCGCCGTGTCGTTGGCGATCTCGATCGGGGTAATCGCCCTCCTGTCCGGCGGCCTGCTGGCCGGGCGCGACACGCCCGGGATCTCGGGCACCGACACCGGGCCGGGGATCGCGTTCCGCGATCAGGGAGACATGCGCCTGCGGCCCGGGGACTTCGCGCCGGTCTATGACTCCAGTCCGCCGACCAGCGGCCCGCACATCCCTGCAGCGGTCGTCGATAACGGCGCCACGCTCACCAACGACCAACTGCTCCAGTCGCTCCAGGTCGGCGACGTCGTGCTGATGTACGGCTCGCGGCGGCCCCCCGCCGGCGTGACGGCGCTCGCCGGCAGCCTCGCGCCGCCGTTCACCCCGGCGCTGGCGGCATCCGGGGGAGCGGTGATCCTCGCCCGGCGCTCGGGGATCGCCGGGGTGATCGGGCTCGCGTGGGCGCACATGCAACGGGTGGCCACCGCCGCCGATCCGGCGCTGCGCACCTTCGCTCAGTTCTGGCTCGGGCGAGGCGCGACGAGCGTGCTGCCGACCAGTTAGGGCCCCGAGGGCTCCTGGCGCGGACGCACGGCGACCGTCACCCGAGTCAGCACGCACAGCCGGCCGGCGTCGTCGGTCAGCTCCACCTCCCACACCCAGGTGGTGCGTCCCCGGTGCCGGGCACGGGCGACCGCGGTGATCGTCCCCGCGGTGATCGGCCGCAGAAAGCTCGTCTGATTGGCGAGGCCCACGGCGGTGTTGCCGGCGCCGAATATCGCCGCCGCGGTCCCATTGGTGGCCATGCTCTCGGCCATCGCCGCGTACACACCGCCGTGGACGAGGCCGGCCGGCTGCTTGATCGCATCGCGGACCGGAACCCGGCCGCGGACGACGCCGTCGGCGATCTCGGTGATCTCGAGGCCGTACAGGCGATCGAACCCGACGTTGACTTCAAATGGGACGTCGAGGCTCATCGGGGCGCAACGTTAGACGTTGGCTGCGCGTCAGCGCCCGGCGGGCGGCCGGAGCATTCCGCTGGCCTCTCATCTAGGCTACGGCCGCGATGCCATCGTTGGACAGCCTTCCGGGTGACCAGCGCGCGGTTCTCCAGCTCGTGCTCGGTCGAGGCCGCAGCTACGACGGGATTGCGCGGCTGCTCAACATCAACCCCTCGGCGGTGCGTGACCGCGCCCTGACCGCGCTGGCCGCGCTTGGCCCGCAGACAAGCGTCTCCGGCGAGAACCAGGCGCGGATCTCTGACTACCTGCTCGGCCAGCTCTCCGAGCCGGACGCCGGCGACGTCCGTAACCTGCTGGCCGACTCGCCCAGCGAGCGAGCGTGGGCGCGCGTCCTGTCCTCGGAGCTGGCGCCGTTGTCAACCGAGCCACTGCCGGAGATCCCGGTGGAGGGGACCGCCTGGGAGCCCGAACCGCAGCCGGCACCGCCGGTGCCGCCGGTGCCCGAGCCGGTGCCGCTCACGCCGCCGCCGGCTCCAGTTGCGGCGCCGGCACCGATCACCGGGCTCGGTCCCGCCCAGGAGCCGCCCCGGGCGAAGCGGGGGCGCCGGCGACGTGGGCGCGGCACGACCGACGCCGCCTCACCGCCGTCCGGCGAAGGGTCGGCGCGAAGCTCGCGGCTCGGCGGGATCGTCGTCCTCGTCGCGGGGGTCGTCGTGGTGGCCGCCGTGATCATCTTCGTGCTCTCCGGCGGTGGCTCCAAGACCCACACGGGCTCGACGCAGACCACCACCCCGGTCGCCTCCTCGTCCTCGACGACCGCCGGCTCGAGCACCACAACCAGCTCCACCACCTCCGGGTCGGGCAAGGTGCTGGCCCAGATCAACCTCACCCCGCCGGCCGGCGCCAGCGCCAGCAAGGCCGTGGGCATCGCCGAGGTGCTCAGCGAGGGCAGCAGCGATGGTGTCGCCATCGTCGCCCAGAACATCACGGCGAACACCACCAAGCCGCCCAACGCCTACGCGGTGTGGCTGTACAACTCCAATTCGGACGCCAAGATCCTTGGCTTCGTCAACCCCGGAGTCACGAAGACCGGACGGCTCTCGACGGCGGGGCCGCTGCCGAGCAACGCCTCGCACTACAAGCAGCTGATCGTCACCCTGGAGAAGACCGGGCAGCCCAAGGCGCCGGGCACGATCATCCTGCAGGGCGCGCTCACCGGCCTCTGACCCGTTCTCCTGCCCGCCCCCGTTCGGGCCGCCCGGCCAGCGCGCCGCGCCGGCTCTACTGCACCGGCGCGATCCGCTCCAACCCGTCGAGCGCCTCGTCGAGCTTGGCGGCGGTGGCGCGGCGCAGCATGAAGCCGCCGGTCCGCGAATAGCCGCGCAGCTTCTGGTGATGGGCAATCGTCACCTCGGTCCGGTCCCCGGCCGGCTCCAGCGCGATCTCGATGACCGACTCGTTGAGCACCCGCTCGAACGGCGTACCGGCGATCTCCTGGGTCCAGCTTCGCGTCCACGGCGGGTCTGACGCCACCACTCGGAAGTCGGCGCGCACCGGGCGGCCGCGCTTGGTCTTGAACACCTGGGTGAAGCGATCGTCCTGGACGCCCTCCATGCGGTCCACCCCGGGCCACCAGCGCGGCATGTGGTGCGGATCGGCGAGCAGCTCCCACAGCTGCTGCTGCGAGACCGCGAGCGTGCGTCTGCGTCGTGCGCTGGCCACTCCCGCGTCCTAGTCCTCGTACTCGATGAGCGAGTACACGTGATGGGGTGAGAGCCGCTGCCGGCCACCGAGGGCGGCCAGCTCGACGAGGAACGCACAGCCGACGATCTGGGCGCCGAGGTCGGCAACCAGGTTGCACAGCGCGCCGGCGGTCCCGCCGGTGGCCAGCAGATCGTCGTGGACGAGCACCGTGGCCCCGTCGGCGAATGCATCGGCATGCATCTCGAGCGCGTCGATCCCGTATTCGAGCGTGTACTCCGCCGAGACCGTGTCTCCCGGCAGCTTGCCCGGCTTGCGGGCGGGCACGAAGCCGGCGTGCAGCTCTCGGGCGAGCGCCGCCCCCAGGATGAAGCCGCGCGCCTCGGCGGCGACGACGAAGTCGACGTCGCTCGGCTGGACCCGGGCGGCCAGGCCGGTGACGGCCGCATCGAGCGCCCCCGGATGCAGCAGCAGCGGGGTGATGTCCCGAAACAGGATGCCGGGGCGCGGGAAGTCGGGAATGTCGCGAATGAACGCGCGCAGATCGACGCTGATCACACTTCCGGCCTCCCCGTCACGTTGCACCGGTGCGCTAGACCACTAGGTCGCGATCTTGCGCAGATCGCGGATCAGCAGCAGGTGCTTGAGGTGAGTCGTGACCGACGCGAGGTTCTCCAGCGCCTCGATCGCCTCCCGGCGGCGCTCCGGATTGCGCGAGCGCAGCGCCGGCGCCAGGATGCTCTGCAGCAGCTGAGCCTCGCGATCGGCCGAGCTGCGAAAGACGCGGAGATTGCGGCCGCCGACGCCGTAGCGGGCGAGCTCTGAGACCGCTCGGATGATCTCCCGCTCGGTCTCGTCGTAGTAGTGAACCCCGGCGCGGTTCTCGCCCTTGATCACGCCGAATTCGACGAGCTCGCGCACGAGCTTGGGATCGGCGCCGGTCTCCTCGACGACGTCATCGAGCGAGTACATCGAGCCCGCATCGCGGACGTTGACGCCGGCGCGGCGCGGGCTCGGCCGGTCACCGACCGCGGGCGGCGGCGTGACCGCATCACTGTCAGAACGTCCGCCGGCCAGCTCCTGGCGGATGACCCGCAGGGGCAGGAACTCGTCGCGTTGCAGCCGCAGGATCGTCCGCAGCCGGGCAATGTCGGATTGCGTGTACAGCCGGTAGCCGCCCTGCGTGCGCCGCGGTGCCAGCAGCTTCTGGTCCTCCAGGTATCGGATCTTGGAGATCGAGATATCGGGGAACTCCTGATGCAGCGCCTTGCAGACGGCGCCGATCGTCACCGCCTTCTGGCGAGGCGGCTGCTCGGGCTCGGGAGGCTCGGGGAGCTCGAGCTCGGGGGTGGGAGCGTCGGTGCTCATCAGCGGCTCAGGAACGCCAGCTTGTACTTGCCGATCTGAAGCTCATCCCCGTCGACGAGCCGGTGGGAGTCGATCCGGCGCCGGTTCACGTAGGTCCCGTTGAGCGATCCGCAGTCGTCAAGGTGGTAGTCGCTGCCGCGGCGCACGATCACCGCGTGGTCCCGGGAGACGGTGACATCGTCGAGGAACACGTCGCTCTCCGGCCGCCGGCCGACGGTGATCCGGTCGCCTTCCAACGCGAAGCTCTCACCGGCGCGTCCGCCGCCCGCCCGGATGACGAGGGCCGCCCCGCGCGAGACCACGTCCTCGAGCTCGACCACCTCGAACTCACCGGTCTCCCCCACCTTGTACGTGGCTGTCGCGGCGCCGGGAGGTGGCTCGCTCTGGGCCAGGAACGCACCACAGCGCTGGCAGTAGCTCGCACCGTCGTCGTTGGAGAAGCCGCACTCGGGGCAGTGCTGGGCCATCGTGCCTGGGAGGTGTTACTCGGGCTCGTTGGCCGGCACCCGTCCCGCCAGGATGTCCGTCAGCTGCTGGACATCGGCGCCGGAGATGACCAGCTCGCCGGTCTCATCCTTCTTGCGCAGGCGGTTGACCAGCTCCGCGCGGAGGATGTCGATCTTGCCGTGCAGGATTCGCCGCCGGTAGGAGATCTCCATCTCCTCCTCGGTGAGCTGCTTGATCAGGTCCTTGAGCTCCTGGTCAGTCAGTGAGCCGAGGTCTGGAAAGGTGTCCATGCTGTTTGCTCCCTCCCGCGCCCTGCGCGAGATCGATGTGGGCTCGGGCGAGTATATCCGGAAACACCCAAGGGTCAAGCTGAGCTTGAGAGTAGGCTCGCCGCAGGTGCGCGCCGAGACGATCAGTACGCGCGCGGCGGTGCGGCCCTGTCCGGCTCCGCCTCAGCCAGCTTACGCGCCTGAACGATCCCACTGCGCACGTACAGGGCGGTCGCCACCAGGGCGAGGGCCAATCCTACGTACAGCATGATCACCGCGAGCCAGTGCACGCCCGCCATCGCGAAGAACGGCGCGCCCATCGTCGGGGCCACGCCGAGCCGCCCGGGCCAGTTGATCTTCGGCTCGACGCCGCGCGACAGGCCGTACCGGCTGAGGGCGAGCATGAACACCTCCCGGGCCACCACGATCACGATGGCCCATCGCGGCAGCAGCGAGAAGTCGTAGGCGACGACCATCCCCGAGACGACCAGCAGGCGGTCGACGATCGGGTCCAGCAGCGCTCCCAGCCGGCTGTACTGGCCGGTGAGACGCGCGGCGAAGCCGTCGAGGTAGTCGCCCCATCCGATCAGCGCGAACAGGACCGTGGCGGTGACGCTGTGCCCATCGCGGCTCGACAGCGCCAGGATGAGAAACACGGGGATGCCGGCGAGCCGCAGGAAGCCGATCGCGTTCGGGATCGTCCACGGGTTCAGCGGCTGGTCTGACCGAGTCTGGGCCGGGGTCGGTCCGGACCGATCGATTCCGAACAGGCGGCGCTTGGTGA
Source organism: Solirubrobacteraceae bacterium (assembly GCA_036509295.1). GTDB lineage: Bacteria > Actinomycetota > Thermoleophilia > Solirubrobacterales > Solirubrobacteraceae > Palsa-465. Next base: position 8,506 of record DATCFW010000540.1, read on the forward strand.
TTCGCCGGGAGCGGGGCATCCAGAACGCCGCTACGGCAGCTCGCGCCAGAGCTCCAGCACCGCCGCGGCGGCGCCACCGACAGGCACGGTGCGCTGCTCCTGGCCGCGCCGGATCTGGACCTCGATCTCCCCGGCGCCGATCGTGCGCCGTCCCACGGTGAGGCGCAGCGGGCAGCCGACGAGCTCGGCGTCGGCGAACTTCTCCCCCGGCCCCGCATCGCGCTCGTCGTAGAGGGTCTGCAGTCCCACGTCCTGGAGCTCCCGGTACAGGCCATCGGCCAGGTCGCGCTCGGGCGTCCCCGGCTTGCCGAGCGTGACCAGCTCCACGTCGAACGGCGCCATCGCCCGCGGCCACGAGATCCCCTGCTCGTCGGCGAACTGCTCCACCGCGGCGGCCGCGGCACGCGCCGGGCCGAATCCGTAGCTGCCCATCCAGACGAGCTGGCTGGTGCCGTTCGCGTCGAGGTAGGTGGCGCCAAGCGGCTCGGAGTACCGGGTGCCGAGCTTGAAGATGTTGCCGATCTCGATCGCCCGCTCGATGCGAACGGAGCTGCCGTTGACGGTGTCGCCGGCGACGACGGTGCGGACATCGACGGTCTCAAAGGCGAAGTCGCGGCCGGGCAGTACGTTGATCAAATGGGCGTCGGGCTGGTTGGCGCCGGTCACGTACGAGCCGCTGCCGTTGGCGCTGACCGCGGCGTCGAGGAGGACCGGCAGCTGCGCTCCGACCGGCCCGATGAAGCCGGGGGGTCCGAGCCGCTCCGCGACCTCCTCGGGCCGCGCCGCCCGGAACGGCTGCCCGAGCGTGTTCTGCAGCTTGACCTCGTTGACGCGGTGATCGCCGCGAACCATGACGAGCTTGAGCTCGCCGCTGTCGAGCACCACCGGGAACGCCTTGAGCAGCGCGCCCGCCGGGACGCCGAGCGCGGCGACGAGCGCGTCGATGGTGGCGGCCCCGGGGGTCTGGACCACCGTGGGGGCACCGTCCGCCGCCGGAAGCGCCACCGGCTGCGGGTCGGCACTGGCCACCTCGACGTTGGCGGCGTATCCCGTCGCCACCGCGACGTCGTTCTCCCCCGCCGCGCACGGCGCCATGTACTCGTCGGCGCCGTGGCCGCCCATCATGCCGACGTCGGCCTTGACCCGGTACCACTCCAGGCCGAGCCGGTCGCACATCCGGTCATACGCGACCACGTGCTTGTCGTAGGCGATGTCCAGGCCCTCGGCGTCACGATCGAACGTGTAGGCGTCCTTCATCACGAACTCGCGGGTGCGCAGCACTCCGGCGCGCGGGCGCGCCTCGTCGCGTTCCTTGACCTGGAAGTGGTACAGGATGAGGGGCAGGTCGCGATAGGACTTGACCGCCGCCGCGACGTGCCCGGTGACGATCTCCTCGTGGGTCAGCGCCAGCACCATGTCGGCACCCTTGCGGTCCTTGAGCTTGAACAGCTCGTCGATGTCGTAGCGGCCCGTCCGTCGCCACGGCTCGGCTGGCTGCATGACCGGCATCAGCATCTCCTGACCGCCGATCGCGTTCATCTCCTCGCGGATGATCTGGACGATCCGCTGGTGCACGCGGTAGCCGGCGGGCAGCCAGGACCACAGGCCCGATCCGACCTGCCGGATGAGCCCGGCACGGACCATGAGCTTGTGGGAGACCGCCTCGGCGTCGGCCGGCGGCTCGCGCTCCGTGGGCAGGAAATAGGTGGAGAGAAGCGTCATCGATCGGGAGGCTCGGCACTAGCGTACCCGCCGGGATCGTCCCCGAGCGTGCGGCTATGTTCTGATAGAACGCAGGCACTTTCAGCAGCGAAAAGGAGAAGCGAAATGGCGTATACGGTTCCGCCCCTTCCCTACGAGTACAACGCGCTCGAGCCTCATATCGACGAGGCAACCATGCGCGTGCACCACGACAAGCACCATCAGGCCTACGTGGACAAGGCGAACGCCGCACTCGAGGGCACCGAGTGGGCCGACAAGGACGTGGTCGAGGTGCTGAAGAGCCTCAGCTCCCTGCCGTCCGACAAGCAGGGGCCTGTCCGCAACAACGGCGGCGGTCACTACAACCACTCGCTGTTCTGGACGTGGATGGCACCGGGCGCCGGCGGCGCTCCCGAAGGCGCGCTGGCTCAGGCGATCGACTCGACGTTCGGCTCCTTCGACGACTTCAAGGCGAAGTTCAAGGACGCCGGCGTCAACCGCTTCGGCTCCGGCTGGTCATGGCTCGTCCACGACGGCTCAGGCCTCGCGGTGGTGTCCACCGCCAACCAGGACAACCCGGTATCGGACGGCAAGACCCCGCTGCTCGGGATCGACGTCTGGGAGCACGCCTACTACCTCAAGTACCAGAACAAGCGCCCGGACTACATCGACGCCTGGTGGAACGTCGTCAACTGGCCGGTGGTCGCCGCCGGTTTCGACGCGGCCGGCTAGCGCGTCGCTGCCGTGCTGCGGCGGCGGGGTCCTCGCTCCGTCGCCGCTCCACCGCGGCCCCGCCCGCCTTTTCGGCGCCCTCGGTACCCATCCCGTGGAAAACTCGCCGCGGTGGCGGCGGTTTTCCATGATCCGTCCTCGAGGCGCCCGGTTGATGGAAGATCGGCCCGGAGGGCACGGATTTTCCATCGAACGGCACCGCCGCGGTCCGGGGCACGGAGCGGACGGCCCAGACGGCCCCAACGGCCCAGACGGCCCAGACGGCCCGGAGCGTCAGGCGCGGGTGAAGCGGCGCCCGGCCACCGGGGACTGCGCCTCGTCGAGCGCCGACGGGGGCGTCGGCTCGACCACCTGCAGGATCCCCGGGCTCTCCTCGCCCGCGGCGGCAGCGGCCATCGCGGCCAGGCGCTCGGGGGTCATCGCGGAGGCGTCCTCGTTCGCGGCCAGCCATTGCTCGGCCTCGGCGGCGGCCCGCTCGTCACGGACGACGCGCTTGCCCGCCGCGTAGTACTTGTCGATCTCGGCGAACAGCTCGTCGACGAGATTCTCGGTGCGGACGATGCGCAGCATCTCGCCCTTCGAGTAGATCGCGCCGGCGTCCTTGGCCCCGGTGATCCCGAAGTCCGCGTGCCGAGCCTCGCCGATCCCGTTGACCGCGCAGCCGAGGACCGAGACTTCGATCGGGTCGTCGTAGTCCTGGAGGCGCCGCTCGACCTCGGCCACGACCGTGTCCATGTCGAACTGGAGCCGCCCGCACGTCGGGCACGCGATCAGCACCGGTCCGCGCTCGCGCAGCTTGAGCGCCTTGAGGATCTCCCACGCCACCTTGACCTCCTCCTCGGCGTGGAAGGTCGACAGCGAGATGCGGATGGTGTCGCCGATCCCGTCGGCCAGCAGCGTGCCGAGCCCGACCGCCGACTTCAGCGAGCCGGACCACTTGGTGCCGGCTTCGGTGACGCCGAGGTGCAGCGGATACGGGATCCGCTCTGACAGCAGCCGGTTGGCGGCGATCGTGTTCGGCACCGACGTGGACTTCATCGACACCTTGAAGTTGGTGAACTTCAGGCGCTCCATCAGCTCGACGGTCTCGACCGCGGCGGTGACGAGCGCCTCGACCGGGTTGTCGTACTCGAGCTGGCGCAGGTGCTCGGGCAGCGATCCGGAGTTGACCCCGACGCGCAGCGGGGTGCCGAGCTCCATGGCCCGCGCCGTGACCTCGGCGACCTTGTCCGGCGGACCGATGTTGCCGGGATTGAGCCGCACGCAGTGCGCGCCGGCGTCGAGGGCCTTGAGCGCCAGGGTGTGGTTGAAGTGGATGTCGGCGATGACCGGAATCGGCGACTCGCGCACGATCGTCCGCAGCGCCTCGGCGTCCCGCTCACGGGGAACGGCGACCCGGACGATGTCGGCGCCGGCCTCGGCGACGCGGCGGATCTGGTCCATGGTGGCGGTCAGGTCGGCCGTTTCGGTCTTGGTCATGGTCTGCACGGCGACCGGCGCACCGCCGCCGATCGGTACGCCGCCGACGTGGATCTGGCGCTGTGAGGACATGCGACGAGTGTAGAGCGGCCGCCCGAGGGCTACTGCGCGTCGCCGGCCGCGGGGCTGCCGGGCTCGCCAGGCTCGTCGCCCGGACCGCCGGTTCCGTCACCCCGGTCTACCGGCCCGTCACCGCCGCCCTGCCGGCGCCGGATCGCGATCGCGCCGAACGTCACCGCCGCCAGGATCAGCACCACCAGGATCACGATCACCGGCGTCGGCAGGAACGATCCGCCGGAGCCGCCCCCTGAGCCGCCCGAGCCGCCGGTGCGCTTGTGCTGCTGGAGGGCGTGCTCGATGACGTCGGGGCAGTCGGTGTACTCCTTGACCGACGCCGGCATCACCGCGAGCGCGTGCTGCAGCTGTGCGACCGTGTAGTTATGGCTGAGCTGCCCGTTGGAGCTGGATTGGCAGTCGTTGATGATCGCGTTGCCGCCGGCGGCGAACGCCAACGGCAGTCCGGCGCTCCCCACCGCGACAGCGGCAACGGCGCAGGCCAGCGCGATCAGGCTCGTGGAGCGTCTCATCGGCGAGTAGCTTAGGGCTCGGGACCCGGGCCCTTAGGCCGGAGACCGTTGGATCATCACGGTGGGCGGTGCGACCGACGCCGCCAGCCCCGGCGTGAGCAGGTGCAGCGCGCGACTGGCGATCGTCGTCGGGGTGACCGCGCGCAACGGCGAGCGCAGCGCGAACCGGTCGACGACGTATCCGTCCACCGAGCGCTCGCCGATGCGGCGCATCCCCCCCGGCAGCCGGCCCAGCGTCTGCGAGCTGTCCCGGACGAGGTCGAGCTCGGAGATCGTGGCCGGCGCCTGATCAGCGTCGGGCGCGTGCCCGGGACCGAGCCACGGGATGCCCGGCAGGTAGAAGGACAGCGGCGCGGTCGCGAACTCCCCGTCAAACGCGGCGACTGCGCGCGTCCCCGGAGACGTCCCGAGCGCCCTGGCGACGCCCCGCCAGTTCGGACGTTGGAAGGAAGCATCGGACTCGATCTTGATCCCCGCCCAGGCGAATGTGGCCACGAGCACGACAACGAGGGTCGCGCCACAAAGTTGCGCCGGGCGACCGGCACGGCGCCCGGTGCAGGCGGCGCCGATCACGATCGCCAGTGGCGGCCAGGCCGGCATCAATCCGCGGGCGATGTAGTCGTCGTGTCCCACCAGGGCCAGCGCCAGCGGGATGAACAGGACCGCGCCGGCGAGCGCGGCCGCCACCCCCGCGCCGCGCAGCTCCCGGCCGTCGGCGCCGACGATCAGCAGCACGATGACGATCGCCGCCAGCGCGGCCGCGCCGAGCAGGCCGTAGCGGACCCCGGGGCTCTTATAGAGCGTGTTGAGCCCGAACGCGACCGGGACCTGCTGCAGCCGCGTCACCAGACCCTGGCTGGTGATGAACGTCGACCGGCTCTGCAGACGCGGGATGACGTGCGGGATGAGCGGCGCCAGCACCACCAGCTGGGCGCCGCAGGCGACCACGACGAGCCGGTTACGGAGGCGATACAGGAGCAGCGCCCCCTCGGCCGCGATCAGGAATCCGGCGAAGTACTGGGTGAGCAGCGCGAGGGCTGACAGCACGCCCCACCACACCACCGCCCGCGCCGACCCCGTCCGCCACGCCCGGGCGAAGCACAGCATCGCCGCGGCGCAGAGCACGACGAGCAACATGTACTCGCGGGCCTCCTGCGAGTACCAGATGAGGAACGGGTTCACCGCCGCCAGCGCCGCCGCGACGAGGCCGGCGCGCCGGGAGACGAGCTCGCGGCCGCCCAGGTACAGCAGCGGAACAAGGCCGGTGCCGAGGATCGCCGACAGCGACCGCAGCCCGACTTGGCCGGTGCCGAACACGTGCGCCCACGGCCACGCGATGATCAGATACAGCGGCGGGTTCCACTCCGCCGAATTCCAGGCACCGAGCATCGACCCGAACGACAGGCTCAGCTCGTGCGCGGCCTGTGACTCGTCGAGCCAGTAGCTCTGACTGCTGATGTCAACGAAGCGCAGGACCGCGGCGAGGACGGTGAGTCCGACCAGGATCCGGGTCTCGGGGGCGGACCTCACAGACGTCGGCCATCGACCCGGGCGCGCCCTCGTCGACGCGCCCGTACGGGCCTGGAGGACCATGCGGCGGCAGTGTACATCCGGCCGGCGCGGCACCCGCCAGCGGAACTTCCCGCCCGAGCTGACGTTATTGTCACCCGCTTGTCCGCAACCCCCCCACCCGCCCAGCGCCATCCCCGCCGGCCCCTGTGGCCGATCCTGGCGGGGATCGCTGTCCTCGTCGTCATCGCCGTGGTCGTGGTGGTGATCGCCGGCGGCGGCAGCAGCAGCAGCAGCAGCGGCAGCTCCAAACCCGCCGCGCTGCCGCCGCTCTATCCCCACCGGGCGGGCCCGGAGACGATGTTCACCGCCGGCTCGGTGGGCGCCGACACGCCAGCGGCGCTCGATACGCTCAAGGCGCTCGGCGTCAACCGCGTCCATGTCTACCTGCACTGGGCCGACATCGCGCCCGATCCCAGCTCGAAGACCAAGCCGGCGTTCGACGCCAGCAACCCCGGCGCGTATCCGGCCGCTGGCTGGGCCCTGTACGACGCGCTGGACCGCAACCTGGCCGCCCGGCACATGGGCATCGACCTCGATCTCGTGCCGCCACCGCCGCTGTGGGCGCAGGGCAAGGGCGCACCCCCCAGTAAGCAGCCCCAACCCGAGTGGAAGCCGTCAGCGGCGGAGTTCGGCCGGTTCATTCACGCGGTGGGCGTCCGCTACAGCGGCCACTACACCCCGCCCGGTCCGTCCACGCCGTTGCCCCGCGTGTCGTTCTGGTCGATCTGGAACGAGCCTGACCTCGGGACTCAGTTGGCCCCCGAGGCGATCGACAACCACCAGGTCGAGGTTGCCCCGCGCCTGTATCGGGGGCTCGTCGATGCGGCGTGGTCCGCGTTCACCGCGACCGGCCATGGTCACGACACCATCCTCATCGGCGAGATCGCGCCCGCGGGCGTGCACGCTGGGGTCGGCAACTTCAACCAGATGCAGCCGCTGCGCTTCCTGCGCGCCCTGTACTGCGTCGGCGCGGACTACCAGCCACTGCGCGGCTCGGCGGCCACGCTGCGGGGATGCCCGGCCACCGCCGCCGGCTCGGCGCGCTTCGCCGCGGCCCATCCCGGCCTGTTCCACGCCTCGGGCTTCGCCGACCATCCCTATCCCCAAGGCCTGGCGCCCAACGTGGCCACGCCGAACGAGCCCGACTACGCCGAGTTGGCCGCAATCGGCAAGCTCGAGCACGTGCTCGACACGATGCAGCGCGTGTACGGCTCATCCACCGCATTCCCGATCTGGTCGACCGAGTTCGGCTATCAGACGACGCCACCCGATGTCGAGGCCGGCACGGTCACCCCGGCGAAGGCGGCGTACTACCTCAACTGGGCCGAGTACCTCACGTGGCTCGACCCGCGGTTGCGCTCGTATGACCAGTACCTGCTCCAGGACCCGCCGGGCCCGGATTTCGACAGCGGGCTGGAAACCGCGGCCGGGATGCCCAAACCTGGCTACTACGCGTTCCAGCTGCCGCTCTATCTGCCGGTCACGAGCACTGCCGCCGGACATCCGCTCGATGTCTGGGGCTGCATCCGCCCGGCGCCGGAAGCGCACCGGCTCACGCATTCGACCCAATTCGCGCAGATTCAATACAGCGCCGGCCAGGGCGGGGCGTTCCGCACCGTGAGCCGCGTGGCGATCACCGGCAAGCACGGCTACTTCGAGGTGCATCAGACGTTCCCGGGCAGCGGCGCGGTGCGCCTGGCCTGGACGCCGCGCCACGGTCCGACGCAGTTCAGTCGGACAGTCGACATCACGCTCCGCTAGCCTGACCCGCGGTCGACCGCCCGGACGTCGCGTCCCGGCACCGGCCTGCGCCCGACCCGCGTGTGAACCCTCGACCGCGGCCCCGCCGGCCGCGCGCGGCCGCAACTCTGTCCGCCTGGAGCTGTTATCGACACCATGCCCCATTTCTCCTCCGCAACCATCAAGCCCCTCACCCGCCGCTGGGCGCAGGTCGCGCTCGGCGCCACCGCCGCCGTGGCCGGAGCGGCCTTCCTTCCTGCGACCGCCCTGGCCAGCCACTCGCAGGTCGCGATCATCCAGGACGCGAGTGACCTCGGCAACGCGCCGGCGGCGATGCAGCAGTTCCGTCAGCTCGGAGCCAGCACCGTTCGGGTCGTCGTCCCGTGGCAGCAGGTCGCACCGAGCGCGAACTCGAAGAAGAAGCCGCGGTTCAACGCCACCGATCCGAACGCCTATCCCGCCGCCAACTGGGCGCCGTTCGACAACGTCGTGCGCGCCGCCCAGCAGGACGGCCTCAAGATCGATTTCACGGTCACCGGAGGCGCCCCCCGGTGGGCCGAGGCCAATCCCCCCAAGGCGGCGAATGCCAACGCGGCGTTCTTCGCCTGGAAGCCCAACGACGCCGACTACGGTCAGTTCGTGCGGGCGGTTGGAACCCGCTACGACGGGCACTTCAAGCCCAAGGGCGCGTCCACGACGCTGCCCGCCGTCCGCTTCTGGGCGATCTTCAACGAGCCGAACTTCGGCCAGGACCTCGGTCCGCAGGCGAGCAACGACTCGACGGTGGCGACCGGGCCGATGCTGTACCGAGGCCTCGTCAACGCCGGATGGAGCGCGCTGCGGGCCAGTGGGCATCGCCACGACACGATCCTCATCGGTGAGTTCGCCGCCCAGGGCTTCGAGCCCGGGCGATACCCCAAGAAGTCCGGGGGCCTGCCCGGCAACTTCGGCCAGACGAGGCCGTTGCTGTTCATCCGTGACCTGTACTGCGTGGATTCCAGCTATCACGAGCTGCGCGGCGCCACGGCCAGGGCCATCGGCTGCCCGACCACCGCTGCCGCGTCGCGCCGGTTCCGCAGCCAGAATCCCGGGCTGTTCAACGCCAGCGGCGTTTCGGATCATCCCTATCCCCAGGCTGAGTCGCCGGTGAGCCGGGCGGGTAACAAGGTCGACTATGCCAAGTTCCAGGACCTCGGCAACCTCGAGCGGACGCTCGATCGCGTCAACGGGGCCTATGGCTCGCGCAAGCACTACGTCGTCTACAACACCGAGTACGGCTACATCACGAATCCTCCCCACCGGGGCTATGTTTCGCCCGCGACGGCGGCCTCCTACATCAACTGGGCCGAGTACCTGAGCTGGAAGCAGTCCAGGGTGGCGAGCACGATGCAGTACCTGCTCGACGACCCGCCGGCGAGCACGGGCGTGTACGCCGGCTTTGCCAGCGGGCTGTACTTCTCGGATGGCCAGCCGAAGGCGACGCTGGGCGCGTACGAGATGCCGCTGTACCTCCCGAAGACCTCGCTGCGCCACGGCCAGTCGGCCGAGGTGTGGGGCGAGGCGCGGCCCGCCCGCGCGATGGCCGCGGACAGCCATCAGCGGCAATCGGTGCAGATCCAGTTCCAGCGGTCCGGGCGTGGCGCTTGGCAGACCGTGAGCACGCAGCACAACAACGGGTACTTCGACACCCACGTCAGGTTCCCGACCGGCGGCAACGTACGGCTGGCGTACACGTATCCGACCACCGACCCGTTCCTGCCGGTCGGCGTCGGCGGCACAACGCTCTACAGCCGCACGGTGAAGATCTCGTAATCGGGAATACTGGTGGGAGATGCCGTCCGGCTCACCCGCCCTCATCTCCCGCCTGCAGGAGATCTGCGGTCGCGAGTTCGTGTTGACCCATCAGCACGAGCTCGCGACCTACCGTTCCGACGGACTGCTCCACTACCGGCAGGTGCCGATCGCTGCGGTCCTGCCCGGCACCGCCGACGAGGTCCGCCGGACGGTGAAGGCGTGCCACGACGACGGAGTGCCGTGGGTGGCTCGCGGCTCGGGCACCGGCCTGTCAGGCGGCGCGCTCCCGGTGGCCGAGGGCGTGCTCATCGTGCTGTCGCGGCTGCGGCGCATCCTGTCCGTGGAGCTCGACGACTCGCGCGTCGTCGTCGAGCCCGGCGTGACCAACGTGGCGGTCTCGCGCGCGGTCGCGCCCACCCATTTCTACCCCCCCGACCCGTCGAGCCAGATCGTCTGCTCGATCGGCGGCAACATCGCCGAGAACTCGGGCGGCGCGCACTGCTTCAAGTATGGGTTCACCACGAATTACGTGGTCGGGCTCGAGGTCGTGCTCAGTGACGGCTCGATGGTCACCCTTGACCGCGACACGCCCGGCTATGACCTGCTCGGAGCGTTCGTCGGCTCGGAGGGAACCCTCGGCGTGGCCACCAAGATCGCGCTCCGGGTGATCCCGGCGCCCGAGAGCGTCCGGACGATGCTGGCGTTCTTCGCTGACACCAGCGATGCCGGAGACGCGGTGACCGCGATCATCGACGCCGGGATCGTGCCCGGGGCGATCGAGATGATGGACCGGCTCTCGATCGAGGCGGCCGAGCAATCGACCGGCGCCGGGTACCGCCTCGACGCCGGGGCCGCGCTCATCGTCGAGCTCGACGGCCCGCGCGAGGAGTGCCTCACCGGACTGGAGCGGCTCACCGAGCTGTGCAGCTCCGCCGGCGCGCTCGATGTGCGGATCGCCCAGTCAGACGCCGAGCGCGACCTCATCTGGCGCACGCGCAAGGCGGCGTTCGCGTCGATGGGCCGGATCGCGCCCGCGTATTACGTGCAGGACGGCGTCATCCCGCGCACGCGCCTGTCGGCGGTGCTGCGCCAGATCGACGCCCTCGCCGACGAGTACGGCCTGCGCGTGGCCAACGTCTTTCACGCGGGTGACGGCAACCTCCACCCGCTCGTCTGCTACGACTCGGGCGCGGAGGGCGAGGCGGCCCGCGCCGAGGAACTGGCCGGACTGATCATCAAGGCATGCGTCGACGCCGGCGGCTCGATCACCGGCGAGCACGGAGTCGGGGTGGATAAGAAGGCCTACATGCCGTCGATGTTCACCGAGCCCGACCTCGACGCGTTCCAGCGGCTGCGCTGTGCGTTCGACCCCCACGGCTTCGCCAACCCGGGGAAGGTGATGCCGACGCCACGCCTGTGCGGTGAGGTCCCGGGCCCCTACCGCGAGCATCCACTCGAGCGCGCCGGCGTGGCCGAGCGCTTTTAGTCGGCGGCGATTTTCGCGATGGCCACCGTCCCCACATTCGCGCCCGAGACGTTCGAGGACGCGGCGGCGGCGCTGGCCGGCGCCACCGCCGAGGGACAGACGGTCCGGATCATCGGGGCCGGCACGAAGCTCGGCTGGGGCCGCGAGGCGGCGGCCCCCGACGTCGCGGTTCACACCACCGGACTGCACCGCATCCTCGAGCACAACGCCGGGGACCTCACCGCCAGCCTCGAGGCCGGCGTCTCGCTCGAGCTGGCCCAGCGCACGTTCGCGGCGGCCGGTCAGATGCTGGCCCTCGACCCACCCCTGTCGGTCAACGGCACGCCATCGCCGACGATCGGCGGCGTCGTCGCCACCGGTGACTGCGGTCCGCTGCGCCATCGCTACGGCGGACCGCGGGACCTCGTCGTCGGCGCCACCGTCGCGCTCAGCGATGGCACCGTCGCGCGCGCCGGGGGCAAGGTGATCAAGAACGTCGCCGGCTATGACCTGGCCAAGCTGCTCTCCGGCTCGTTCGGCACGCTCGGCCTGATCCTGTCGGTCAACGTCCGGCTCCATCCCCTGCACGAGTCCAGCGTCACCGCGCTCGGCGCCGCCGCCGATCCTGATCGCCTCAGCGCGGCCGCCGTCGCCCTGACGGCGGCGCCGCTCGAGTTCGAGGCGCTCGACGTCGCCTGGCACGACGGACGTGGCGGCCTGCTGGCGCGCTGTGCCGGCCCGCAGGCGCCCCGGCGGGCTCGCCGCGCGGCGGCGCTGATGGCGGAGCACGGGCTGACCGCCGTCGACGTCACCGACGCCGACGGCCGGCTGTGGGAGCGCCAGCGGGCCGGGCAGCGATCCGCCAACCAGGCGCTCGTCCGGATCGCCGCCCCGCCGAGCGCGCTCGCGAGCGTCGCCACCGCGACGCAGATCTGCGACGGCACGCTCGTCGGGCGGGCGGCGCTCGGCCAGAGCTTCGTGGAGGTCGACCCGTGCGCGGTGAGCCGGCTGCGCGAGCGGCTCCCCGCCGGCGCCGCCGCCGTCCTGCTCGACGCGCCGGCGGCGCTGCGCGCCGAGTCTGACCCGTGGGGTCTGCCCGACGGCCCGGCGCTGGCGCTGATGCGCCGCGTCAAGGCCCGGTTCGATCCCGCCGGCACCTGTAACCCCGGACTGTTCGTCGGCGGCATCTGATGGCGGCGTTCGACGCCCACCGCCCCCCGGAGCAGTCGGTCATCGATGACTGCGTGCACTGCGGCTTCTGCCTGGAGACCTGCCCCACCTACGTCCTGTGGGGCGCCGAGGCCGATTCGCCCCGCGGACGGATCGTGCTCGCCAGCGACGGCCTCAACGGCGATCAGCCGATGTCAGACGAGATGGTCACCCATTTCGACCGCTGCCTGGGCTGCATGGCCTGCGTCAGCGCTTGCCCGTCCGGCGTGCAATACGACCGCCTGATCGAGCGCGTGCGCCCCCAGGTCGAGCGCCACCACCGTCGCCCGCCGGCCGAGCGGGCGCTACGGCGGCTGCTCTACGAGACCCTCCCCCACCCCAAGCGGCTGCGGGCGCTGGCGCCGATGCTCGCCGCGTCACGGCGCCTGGGCCTCGAGCGAGCGCTGCCCGAACGGCTCGCCGCCGTCGCCAAGGTCGCGCCCCAGGCGCCGCTCGGCCGCGCGGCCAGGGCGCCGATCCCGGAGTTCACGCCCGCGGTGGGGCCGCCCCGCGGCCGGGTGGGGCTGCTGCTGGGCTGCGTGCAACGGGTGTTCTATCCCAGCGTTCATCGCGCCACCGTCCACGCGCTCGCAGCCGAGGGGTTCGACGTGCACGCCCCCGCCCGGCCCGACTGCTGCGGCGCGCTGGAGTTTCACGGCGGCGAGGAGCCCGCGGGGATCCGCCGGGCGCAGGCGACGATCGCCGCGTTCGCGGCCACCGGTGGCGCGGGCGGTTTGGATCACATCGTCGTCAACGCCGCCGGCTGCGGGTCGGCCATGAAGGAGTACGGGGAGCTGCTCGGCACCGACGACGCCCGGGAGTTCTCCGGCCGGGTGCGCGATGTCTCCGAGCTGCTGGCCTCGGTGCCGTCACGCGCGCCGCGCGGCCCCGTCCCGCTCCGGGTCGCCTATCACGACGCCTGCCATCTCGCGCACGCCCAGGGAGTCCGCAGCGCTCCGCGGGATCTGCTGAGCGCCATTCCGGACCTCGAGCTGATCGAGGTCGGTGTCGAGCGCGACGTGTGCTGCGGCTCGGCCGGGATCTACAACCTGGTCCAACCTGACGCCGCCGCCGAGCTGGGCGCCCGCAAGGCCCGCCACCTGCTCGACACCGGAGCCCAGGCGATCGCCGCCGGGAACCCCGGGTGCGCGGCGCAGCTGGACATGCATCTGCGCCAACTCGGCTGCCCGCTGCCGATCCAGCATCCGGTGGAGCTCGTGTCCCGCTCGATCGCTGCCGCCGCGCGCGTCACGGGCACGGGCACGGGCACGGGCGCTTAGGCGTACATCGCCTCGATCATCTCGGCGTACTTCGCCGCGATCGGCTTGCGCTTGAGCTTGATCGTCGGCGTCAGCTCGTCCCCGCCGGGCAGCCAGTCACCGCGGACGATCGTGAACTTCTTGATCTGCTCGACCCGGGCCAGGCGCTCGTTGGCGGCGTCGACCCCCGCCTGGACCGCGACCACCATCGCCGGCGCATCGGCCAGCTCCTCGAGCGAGCGGCCACCGAGCTCGTGCTGCGTGGCCCACTGGGGCGCGAAGTCGGCATCGAGCACGATCAGCGCGGTGTTGTACGGACGACGATCGCCGATGCAACACGCCTGGCCGATGAGCGGGCTGCCCGACTTGACCGCCGCCTCGATGTTCGCCGGTGACATGTTCTTGCCGGCGGCGCTGATGATGATCTCCTTCTTGCGATCCACGATCGTCAGGAAGCCGTCGGCGTCGATCGTCCCGATGTCCCCGGTGTGCATCCAGCCGTCGGCGTCGATCGCCTCGGCGGTCTTCTCCGGCGCATTGCGGTAGCCGCTCATCAGAAACTCTCCTCGGCACAGGACCTCGCCGTCGTCGGCGAGCTTGAGCTCGACTCCGGGGGACGCCGGCCCGACGGTGCCGATCCGCACCTCCCCGGGGCGGTTGCAGGTGCCGGTCCCGCACGTCTCGGACATCCCCCACAGCTCGGCCAGCTCGATCCCGATCGCGTGGAAGAACTCGACGACGTCGACCGGAGTCGGCGCCGCGCCGACGTTGACGGCGACGATCTGGTCCAGGCCGAGCATCTCGCGCAGCTTGGAGAACAGCTCCGCGTCGGCCTTGGCGACCTTGGCCTCGAGCTCGGGCGGGACGGGCTCACCGCGCTGGCGCAGCCGCACGCGTTCGGTCGCCGCGGCCAGTGCCTCCTGCACCGGACGGCGCTGCTCCTCGGGCTGAGCGGCCTGCATGGCCTCCAGCCCGGCCTTGAGCTTCTCCCAGATCCGCGGCACGGCGAAGAACCAGTTGGGCCGCACCTGCGGCAGGTAGGACAGCACGTCGCGGGGGTTGGGCACCGAGGTGACGTTGCCGGCGTACATGACCGGGATGTAGTGGTGGGCCATCCGCTCGGCAATGTGAGCCGAGGGCAGCCACGAGACGACCCGGGAGCCCACCGGGAACTCGATCACCTCGCGCACCCGCTGGGCGGTGAACACGACCGCGCGATGGGTGAGCTGAACGCCCTTGGGATGGCCAGTCGTCCCCGACGTGTAGATCAGCGTGAGCACGTCATCGGGCGCGACCGCCGCCGCCGCGGCGGCACCGTCGAAGTCCGGATTCGAGCCCTCCACATCGTCGAGCGCGAGCACCCCCACGGGAGCCTCCCCGTCGACGACGATCACGTGCTCGAGCCCGGGCAACCGCTCGCGCGCCTCGAGCATCACCGGCAGGAACGCCTGCTCCACGATCGCCAGCCGGGCGCCGGAGTCGGTGATCAGGAACTCGATCTCGTTGGCCGGATAGGTGACGTAGATCGAGAACGGGGTCGCGCCGAGCATCGCCACCGCCAGGTCGGCGATCGCGAACTCGGGCCGGTTGGCGAGCATGATCGCGACGCACTCGCCCCGCCGCACACCGAGCTTGGCCAGTCCCCCGGCAAGCGCGTCGACGCGATCCAGCAGCTCTGACCATGTGAGCGAGACGCTGTCATCGGGCGTGCGGACGGCGACGATGGCCGGGTGCGCGGCGGCGGTTCGGCGCAGCGCCTCGGTCAGCGTCGCCGCGGCGACGGCGCCGTCGGCCGCTGCCATGGTGGTGGTGCTCTCCATCGTCTCCTCCTCGCCGCCCGGTGGTGCCCCTGCGCCGGTAAAGCTAGCGCACCGAGAAGCCCTTGCCGGTCAGTGTCGAGATGTCGTTGCTGAGCCCGATGACGAACAACACGAGGATGAGCGCAAACCCGACGACGCCGGCGCGCTCCATGACGCTGAATGGGATCCGGCGCCCCCGGACCTTCTCGGCGAGCGCCCAGAAGACGTGGCCGCCGTCGAGCGGGAGGAACGGGAACAGGTTGATGACGCCGAGCGAGAGGGAGATGAGCGCGAGCAGCTGCAGCGCCTGGGTGGAGCTCTGCGAGAACGACTCCTGGGTAACGGTGTAGGCCCCGACCACGCCTGAGAGCTGCTTGCGCTCTTTGGGCTCGAAGATCCGCCCGATCGTCGAGACGGTTTTGGTGGTCACCGTCCACATGTCGCTGATGCTCTGGGATGCCGCGGCGCCCAGGCCCACCGGCGCCGTCTGCGCGCCGAAGCTGATGCCCACCAGAGCGCGCCGCAGGCTCGAGTTGTAGCGCGGCGAGATCGAGAATGTGAGCAGACGACCGGCCCGGCTCACGGTCAGGCTCACGGGGGTGCTGGCGACGCAGCCCTGCGTCGGAGTCCCGGTGCACCGATGCGTTTCGATCTCGGCGGTGATCTGAGGCACCGTCAGGCCACGCCGGCCGTCGACGGCGACGATCCGATCGCCGACCTTGAGGTCCTGGGACGCCGGCGCTCCGACCGTCGCCACGGTCTGGCTGTAGACGACCTGGCCGTGGGAGTCGGTGACGATTCTGCCGGCAGACCACACCAGGCCGATGATGAGCAGGAAGGCGATGAGGATGTTCACGGCGGGACCGGCGAGGATCGTGACCAGCCGCTTCCACACCGGCTGGTTGTAGTAGGCCTGACCGATCACGTCCGGCGGGATGTCCTCGTTGGGGTTCATCCCGGTGATCTTTACGTAGCCCCCGAGCGGGATGATGCCGATCCCGTACTCGGTCTCCCCGCGCCGGCGTTTGAGGAACATCGGCCCGAAGAACAGGGAGAAGCGCTCCACCCGCATCCCGACCGCCTTGGCGGCGGCGAAATGGCCGGCCTCGTGCAGGATGATCAGGGCCGCGAAGCCGAGGAATGCGAGGACATAGGACATGTGCGCTGTCGTCGAGTGTGCCAGGCCCGGGTTTGCGGGCGATGAAGATGCGGTGAGAGTCGGCGCGGGAAGCTACGCGGCGGCGCGCCCGTCCACCAGCTCGCCGGCGACCCGCCGCGCCTCGCCGTCGGCCGCCGCCAGGGAATCGAACGAGTGCACCTGGCCCCCCGGCAGCCGGCTGAGGGTCTCCTCGATCACCGCGGCGATCTGCGGGAACCCGAGCTGGCCGTTGAGGAAGGCATGGACGGCGATCTCGTTGGCGGCGTTCAGGGTGCACGGCGCCGTCCCGCCGGCGAGCCCGGCCTCCCGAGCGAGGCGCAGGGAAGGGAAGGTGTCGGTGTCAACGGGCTCGAACGTCAGCGCGCCGAGCGCGGCCAGGTCGAGCGCGCGCACGGGGACGTCGACCCGATCGGGATAGTGCAGCCCATAGGCGATCGGGACCCTCATGTCCGGGTAGCCGAGGTGGGCGAGCGTCGCCCCGTCGCACAGCTGGATGAGGCTGTGGACGATCGATTGCGGGTGGACGACGACGTCGATGTCGCCGTACGGGGTGCCGAACAGGTGGTGGGCCTCGATCAGCTCGAGGCCCTTGTTCATGAGCGTCGCCGAGTCGATCGTGATCTTGCCCCCCATCGTCCAGGTCGGATGCGCCAGCGCCTGCGCGACCGTGACGTCCTCGAGCTCCGCCGCCGTGCGCCCGCGAAAGGGACCTCCCGAGGCGGTGAGGATGAGCCGGTCCACCGTCCCCGGCCGCTCGCCCGCCAGCAGCTGGTGCAGCGCCGAGTGCTCGGAGTCGACGGGGATGATCGCGGCCCCGGTCGCCTCGGCCAGCTGGGTGACCAGCTCGCCGCCGACCACCAGCGACTCCTTGTTGGCCAGGGCCAGATCGATCCCCTCGCCCAGCGTGGCAACGCTCGGCACCAGGCCCGCCGAGCCGACGATCCCGTTGAGCACGAGATCGCAGTCGCCCTCGGTGATGAGCCTGACGAGCCCGTCGGGCCCGGCCAGCACCTCGCCGTCCGTCCACGCCTCGGCCGCCATCGCGGCGCTCTGGGGATCGGCCAAGGCAACGCGGGTCACTCCGTGCCGGCGCGCCTGCGCGATCAGCGTCTCGGAGTCGACGCCCGCGCTGAGACCGACCACCTGGAGCTCGTCCGCCCCGCTGCGCGCGACGACATCGAGCGCCTGGACGCCGATCGAGCCGGTGGACCCGAGGATGACAAGCCGCCGCGGCACGGGCCGATTGTAGGCGCCACGATCAGCGTGGGCCGACCTCCGGAGCCTGACGGACGATGCCGAGCGCGCTCACTTTGACGATCCCCCGTTCGGCGAACCGGAGCGTGGCGATCGTCACCTTCGCCATCAGCAGATCGTCCCCGGTGCCGAGCGTGAAGCCGAGGTCAGCGCGTCCGGGGGCGTACTGCGCCGCATCGCCGAACGCGAACGTCGGGCCGCCGAGGCTGCCGACATCGCCGCTGAGATCGACGGGCCAGCCACTGAGGTTGCGGATGAACGTCTGCAGCGAATCCCCGCGCACGAGCACGTCGAGGCGGAACAACCCCTCGGCGAGCAGCAGCATCGCCCGGACGCCCGGCTCGAGCTCCTTGGACGCCGACAGCGCCAGGCCGCGCCGTCCGTCACGGGGTGGTAGCTCGGTCGCCAGGTGGCCCGGCACGCGCCGTCAGACGCCTCCGGTGAACGCCTGGCCGACGACGGCGGGTGTGGGCCCGCCGGTGACGTCCTCGGAGCTGACGATCAGGGTCACCACCTCCGGAAACGCCGATCCGTTCGGAAAGATCTGCAGGTGAAGCTGGTTGGCGTTTCCCTCAGGGCCGAGCGGAATGGCTCGATCGCCGTTCGCCGGCAACGTGATCGCATCCGCGTTCCCATCCTGCACCGCCGGCAGATCGACACTCGTTCCATTGTGGATCATCAGCTGTACGCCGGCGCCCGGGGTCGACGACACCGAAACCACGATGATCCCGCCCGGCAGCGACAGAAGCGGTGTCGCCGTGGCGCCGGCCACCACCGAGCCGGTCACGACATGCCCGTTGCCCTGGAAGAACGACTCCGGCGTCAAGCCCCCGAGCTCCGCGGCGTTGGCCGCCGTCGAGTCGATCTTGAGGAAGCTGGCGTTCGCGTCGTCGATCTTGAGGAAGCTCGCGTTCGCGTCGTCGATCTTCAGGAAGCTCGCGTTCGCGGACTTGATCTTCAGGAAGCTCGCGTCGGCGGACTTGATCTTCAGAAAGGTCTGGTTGAGCTTGTGGGTGGTGTCGAAGCTCGTGTTCAACTTGTGCTCCAGCGTCGCCAGCGCCGAATCGAGCTTGAGGATGACCCGATCGATCCCGTGGCCGGCTGGGACCGAGGCCTCGCGCAGGAAGCTCCCCGACGGGGTCGGCGCCGCGGCGGCGCGGGCTCGCTCTGCCACGCCCGTCAGCAGGACGAAGAACGCCATCGAGACGCCGAGCCTGGCCGCGGCCACGCGCAGTTTGATGTAGTCGGCCATGTCCCGGTCCTCTCTGTTGGCCTGTAGGTGCCGGAGAGTCTCGCTCAGGTGTCGCGCCAGATCAACCCTGCGGCGATTCCGCGCTTCGTCCGCATGCGCGGGAAAAATCGACCCCACCCCGGGCTCCCCGGCGAGGTATGGTCGATTTCTCACCGCATGCTGTCGATATCCACCACACCTCGGTCGCTCGGGCGAGGTGTGGTGGATCTCTCACCACTTGGCAGCGGCGCGCCCCGGCCCGGCCCGGCTGATGGCCGGTAGGCAGGCCCCGGCGCGGCTGATGGCCGGTACGCGGGCCCCGGCACGACTGATGGCCGGTACGCGGACCCCGGCGCGACTGGTGGCCGGTCAGCCGGCCCCGGCGCGACTGGTGGCCGGTCGGCCG
>DATCFW010000541.1:0-2009 GCA_036509295.1 Solirubrobacteraceae bacterium
CCCTATCCGTCCTTGGGCAGCATGGTCAGCTCCTCGATCAGGCGCGCGCTGCGCCCGTGCGTGAAGAAGCTGAACGACCAGCGGATCATGACGATGAGGCGGTTCTGGAAACCGACGAGGTACCAGAGGTGCACGACGAGCCACACCATCCACGCCGGCAGTCCGCTGAGCCGCAGGACGCGGAGATCGACGACCGCCCGCCCGCGTCCGATCGTGGCCACATTGCCCTTGTTGCGATAGTGGAACGGACCGGTGGCACGACCGGTCAGGCGGTCGCGCACCAGCCGGCCGGCGTAGTGGCCCTGCTGAATCGCCGCCGGCGCGACGCCGGGCAGCGTGACGGGCTCCCCGCTGCGGTCACGCACGCGGACCATGTCCCCGAGGACGATCACCTCGGGGTGACCGGAAAGCGTCAGGTCGGACTGCACCGTGATTCGTCCGGCCTTGTCCACCTCCGCCCCGGCCAGCTCGCCGAGCTGTGATCCGAGCCCGGAGGCGGTGACGCCGGCGGCCCAGATGACCGTCTTGGTCGGGATCCGCTGAGTGTTCCCGTCGGGGTCGCGGATCGTGACCGAACCACCGTCGACGCCGACCACGGTCTGGTTGGTCATCGTCATCACGCCGAGCCGCTCCAGCGATCGGGCGGCCTTCGCTGACAGCGACGGCGGGAAGCTCTGGAGGATCCGGTCCAGCGCGTCCACCAGCACGACACGCGTCGTGCGAGGATTGATCGCGCGGAAGTCGTTCGCCAGCGTGTCCCCGGCGAGCTCTCCGATCTGGCCGGCCATCTCCACTCCGGTCGGCCCGCCCCCGACGATCACGAACGTCATCTCCGCATCGCGTTCCTCGGGATCGGTCTCCATCTCGGCGCGCTCGAAGGCGCGCAGGATCTTGGACCGCACGGCGACGGCGCTCTCCAGCGTCTTGACCTCATAGGCGAACTCGCGCCAGTCCTCGTGTCCGAAGTAGGAGTAGCTCGAGCCGGCGGCGACGATCAGCGTGTCGTAGGGCACCGAGGTCGGCGTGGACCTCACGCCGTGGGCGGTGGTCAACCGCACCTCCTGGGCCTTGAGATCGAACCCGGTCACCTCGGCGAGCATCACGCTCACGTTCGGTGCGGATTTGAAGATGGCCCGCAGCGGATAGGCGACGTCGGCCTCTGACAGCGCCCCGGTGGCGACCTGGTAGGTGAGCGGCTGGAACAGGTGGAAGTTGCGCTTGTCGATCAGCGTCACCTCCACGGGTGCGTGGCGCAGCGCCGAGACGGCCTGGACGCCGCCAAAGCCCCCGCCGATGACCACCACGCGGTGGGTCACGGACGCTCGCCCGATCGGCGGAGGCTCGTGAACGCCGCGGCCGCGGCGGTGGCCGGCGCCGCGGGCTCCGGCGGCTGCGCCGGCAGCGCGACCCCGGCGGCGGCGTAGGCCGCGGCGGAGTCGAGCGTCTCGGCGGCCAGCAGCGCCCGGCTGAGATCGTCGAGCCGCCCGCGGTTCTCGGTGAGCAGCTTGGTGACCGCGGCGTGGGCGCCCTCGATCAGCCGCTGGACCTCCTGGTCGACGAGCCACTGGGTCTGGGGCGAGGTCTCGCTCGCGCCGGGGAGCAGCGGCCCCTGACCCTCGGACGGCAGCAGGGTGATCGGTCCGAGCTTCTCGCTCATGCCCCAGCGCCCGATCATCTGGCGCGCGATGCCGGTCAGCTGCTGGATGTCGGATTCGGCGCCGGTGGTGATCTGCCCGTACACCAGCTCCTCGGCGACGCGGCCGCCGAGGGCCACGTCGATCTTGGCCTCGAGGTCCTCGCGCGAGTAGGAGAACCGGTCTGAGTCGGGGGTTGACAGAGTGACGCCGAGCGCCTGCCCGCGCGGGATGATCGACACCTTGCGGACTGGGTCGGCGCCGGGGGTGAGCATCCCGACGAGCGCGTGGCCGGACTCGTGGTACGCGGTGCGCTGGCGGTCCGCGGTGGACAGGATGATTCCCCGCGGGGCGCCGAGCATGATCTTTTCCAGC
>DATCFW010000542.1:0-3364 GCA_036509295.1 Solirubrobacteraceae bacterium
TCGGGATCGGGATCGATCCGGGCGGCCGCGCGCCACCCCGTCTGGGCGGCGGCCGCGGGATCGGCGAACACGCCGCCGGCGACGCCGCCGAGGATGGCCGCCCCGTAGGCGCCGCCCGCCTCGGACACGGCCCGCTCCAGGGGCAGTTCGAGGATGCTGGCGAGGATCCGCAGCCACAGGTCCGATCGCGCGCCACCGCCCGAGACCCGCGCGTACGCCGGCACCGGTCCGGCGGCGGCGATCAGATCGAGACCGTCGCGCAGGGCGTAGGCGACGCCCTCGAGCACCGCCCGCGCCAGTGCCCCACGGTCGTGGCGCAGGCCCAGGCCGGTGAACGCGCCGCGCACGTCGCTGTCGGGATACGGCGTGCGCTCGCCCGACAGGTAGGGCGCGAACGTGAGTCCCTCGACGCCCGGCGCCCACGCGGCCGCCGCATCGAGCAGCGCCGGGATGTCGTCCGCGGCCTGCAGCGTGTCGGCCAGCCAGGCCAGGGCTCCCGCGGCCGACAGGATGACGCCCATCACGTGCCAGGTCCGCGGCAGCGCGTGGCAGAACGCGTGCAGGCGCCCCTGCGGATCCGGCGTATACGCGCTGCGGGCGGCGAAGATGACGCCGCTCGTCCCGAGCACCAGTGACGCCGGGCTGGCATCACCGACCACCCCGACCCCGAGTGCGCCGGCGGCCTGGTCGCCGGCACCGGCGGCCACCGGGACGCCGTCCCGCGTGCGGCCGGTGACCGACGGGGATTCGTGGACGGCGGGCAGCCAGCCGGTGTCGACGGCGAACGCCTCGGCCAGCTCCGGGCTCCACTGGCGGTGGGCGACGTCGAGCAGCAGCGTGCCGGACGCGTCCGAGACGTCGGTGGCCAGCTCTCCGGTGAGGCGCAGGCGTACGTAGTCCTTGGGCAGCAGCACCCGCCGGATACGGCGGTGGACGTCGGGCTCGTGCTCGGCCAGCCAGGTGAGCTTGGGCGCGGTGAACCCGGCGAGCGCCCGGTTGCCGCTGAGCGCGACGAGCCGCTCGACGCCGAGCTCTGACTCGATCCGCGTCGCCTGCGGCTGGCTGCGGCCGTCGTTCCACAGGATCGCCGGTCGCAGCGGGCGGTCGTCGGAACCGAGCACGACCAGCCCGTGCATCTGCCCGCTCAGTCCGATCCCCTGGGCGTGGTCGGCTCCCAATTGAGCCAGCACCGCCTCGGTGGCCTGCCACCAGTGCTCCGGGTCCTGCTCGGACCAGCCGGGGTGCGGCATCGACACCGGATAGGAGCGCTCGGCCTGCGCGAGCACGCCCCCGGACTCGTCGATGGCGACGCCCTTGGCCGACGTCGTCCCGACGTCGATCCCGATGATCCGCGTGTCGCTCACCGCGTGTGTGCCCGCGGCCGACGTCGGCCGCTGCAGTCCCCATCCCTCATTCTGTCTAATCTTAGACAAAACCACGGTACGACGCTAAGGGAGCCACTGGGCATGACGAGCGACGATGGAACGAGAGCACCGAGGTTCACGTTCGGACTGTGGACGGTCGGCAATCCCGGCCGCGATCCGTTCGGCGAGCCGACCCGCCCGCCGCGCGATCCAGTGGACACGGTGCACCGCCTCGCGGATGCCGGCGCCTGGGGCGTGAGCCTGCACGACAACGATCTCGTGCCCTACGGCACGTCGCCCGCCGATCGCGACCGGATCGTCGCGGCGTTCAAGGCGGCGCTGGCCGACCGTGGCCTCGGGGTCGGCATGGCGACGACCAACCTGTTCGGCCATCCCGCGTTCAAGGACGGCGAGTTCACCTCCAATGATCGTGGGGTCCGGCGGGCAGCGATCGGCAAGGCGATGCTGTCGATTGACCTCGGGGCGGAGCTGGGGGCCGAGGTGTACGTCTTCTGGGGCGGGCGCGAGGGCACCGAGGTGGGGGCGGCGAAAGATCCCCGGGATGCGCTCGAGCGCTACCGGGAGGCGATCAACGTCCTCGCCGACTACTCCGTCGCGCAGGGCTATCACCTGCGGTTCGCGATCGAGCCCAAGCCCAACGAGCCGCGCGGCGACATGTTCCTGCCCACCGTCGGCCACGCGCTGCACTTCATCTCCATGCTTGATCGGCCCGAGATGGTCGGCGTCAACCCCGAGGTGGCCCACGAGACGATGGCCGGCCTGTCCTTCATGCACGGGGTCGGGCAGGCGCTGTGGGCCGGCAAGCTGTTCCACATCGATCTCAACGCCCAGCGCATCGGCCGCTATGACCAGGACTTCCGGTTCGGCGCGGAGGATCTCAAGGAGGCGTTTCACCTCGTGCGCCTGCTCGAGCACGCCGGCTACGACGGCCCCCGACATTTCGACGCCCACCCGTATCGCAATGAGAACGAGGACGGCGTGTGGGAGTTCGCGCGCGGCTGCATGCGAACGTACGCGGCGCTCGCCGACAAGGCACGCCAGTTCGACTCGCTGCCCGAGGTCCAGGAGGCGCTGGCGGCGTCCTCGACGTCCGAGCTGGGCGAGGCGTCCACCAGCGGCATCGGCGAGAGCGACGAGCTCAAGGCGCTCGCGTCTGACCTGGACCGGCTGGCCGACCGTGGGTACCACAACGAGCACCTCGACCAGCTTGTCGTCGAGGTGCTGCTCGGGGTGAGATGAGCGCGACGACCCCACGGGAACGTACGGCCCTGCGCGTGCTCGACTATCTGTGGCGAGCGGGACCCGCCAACCGCATCGACGTGGTGCGCGGGACCGACCTCTCGCGGGCGACCGTCTCCAAGCTCGTCGGCGAGCTGCAGGCGCGCGGCGTGGTGGCCGAACGGCCGAGCCCGGTGGCGGTGGCCGGACGGTCCGGTCGGCCGCCAACCCTGCTGACGCTCAACCCGGAGCTGGGGGCGTTCGGCGGCGTCGACTTCGGCCACGGCTCGGTGCGCGTGGCCATCGCCGACCTCGCCGGGACCCTGATCGCCGAGACGCGCCAGGAGCTCGACGTCGACAACGAGGCCGAGCGCGCAATCGCGGTGGCGGTGGACGGCCTGCGCAGCCTGTCGCGGCGGGCGAAGCTCCCGCGCGGCCGGCTGCTCGGCGTCGGCGCCGCCGTCTCGGCACCGGTCCGGCGCGACACCGGCAGCCTGGCCGCCGCCGGGATCCTGCCCGGATGGGACGAGATCTCGCTGCGGCGCGAGCTCGAAGGCCGGCTCGGTGTCCCGGTCCACGTCGGCAACGACGCCAACCTCGGCGCGCTGGCGGAGGTCCGCACCGGCGCTGCCCGCGGAGCCGGCAACGTCGTCTATCTGATGATGTCCTCGGGCATCGGCGGCGGCCTGGTGCTCGACGGACAGCTGTTCACCGGCCACAGCGGGATGACCGGCGAGCTCGGGCACATGCCCGTCGATCCC
>DATCFW010000543.1:0-12676 GCA_036509295.1 Solirubrobacteraceae bacterium
CGCGAACCGGTCGAGCGTCTCCTTGGTCTCGGTCTCGGTCGGCTCGATCAGCAGCGCTTCGTCGACGAGCAGCGGGAAGTAGACCGTGGGCGGATGGACGCCGTGGTCGAGCAGGCGCTTGGCCAGGTCCAGCGTGCGGATTTTCAGCTCGCGCTTCATCGGCGCGCCGGAGAGGACGAACTCGTGCATGCAGATCCGCTGATACGCCGCCGGCAGGTGCTCGAGCACGCCCTCGGCCCGCAGCTTGGCCAGCAGATAGTTGGCGTTGAGCACCGCCACCTCGGACACGTCCCGTAGCCCGGCGGCGCCGAGCGACCGGATGTAGGCGTAGGAGCGCACGAACACGCCGTAGTTGCCCTGGAAGCCCCGCAGGCGCCCAATTGACCGCGGCCGGTCGTGGTCAAGATCGAACGTGGTCGCCCCCGCCGTCTCGCGCCGCACCACCTGCGGCCGCGGCAGGAACGGCTCGATCCGCTCCGACACCGCGATCGGTCCGGCGCCCGGGCCGCCGCCGCCGTGCGGCTGGGTGAAGGACTTGTGCAAGTTGAAGTGCACGATGTCGAACCCCATGTCACCGGGTCGGCAGATGCCCATGATCGCATTGAGGTTGGCGCCGTCGTAGTACAAGGTGGCGCCGATGCCGTGGACGATCGCGGCGATCTCCTCGATGCCGGGCTCGAACAGGCCCAGCGTCGACGGGTTGGTGAGCATCAGACAGGCAACGTCGTCGGTGGCCTTGGCCCGCAGGTCGTCGAGGTCGACGTTGCCGTGCGCGTCGGTGCCCACCTTGACCACCTCGTACCCGGCCATCGTCACCGTCGCCGGGTTGGTGCCGTGAGCGGTGTCCGGCGTGAGGACCTTGGTCCGCGCCTCCCCGCGATCCTCGTGAAACGCGCGGGTGAGTAGGACGCCGGCCAGCTCGCCGTGCGAGCCCGCCGATGGCTGCAGCGAGACGTGGGGCAGCCCCGAGATCTCCGCCAGGGCGCCCTGGAGGCGCCACATCAGCTCGAGCGCCCCCTGCGCTCGCCGGGGATCCTGGAGCGGATGCAGCCGCGCGTGCCCGTCGAGCGCCGCCACCCGCTCGTGCAGCTTGGGGTTGTGCTTCATCGTGCACGAGCCGAGCGGATAGAAGCCGGTATCGAGGTCGAAGTTGCGCTTGGACAGCCGGTTGTAGTGACGGACGATCTCCGGCTCGGAGACCTCCGGCAGCCGCGGCCCGCCGCTGCGGCGCAGCCGTGGATCAAGCAGCTCGTCCAGCGGCCGTTCCGGGACGTCGAGCGCCGGTGCCACGAACGCGCGGCGCCCGGGCCGCGAACGCTCGTAGATCGTCAGCTCGTCGTCGGCGGCAGCGACGCTCATGCCGCTCCCACGCGGTGGTAATCCGGCGTGTGCGACGCGGCGACGGCCGCGCCGAGCGTGTCGGTGAGCCGGTCGATGTCCGCGCGCGTGCGCTTCTCGGTGATCGCCACCAGCAGGCCGTCCCCGTGCTCGGGGTAGTCGCGGGCGAGCGGGTAGCCGGGGTTGACGCCGGCGGCGACGCACTGGGCGATGACCTCGTCCACCGGGGCGTCGAGCGTCACCGCGAACTCGCGCACCACCGGCTGATCGTGCAGCGCGGCGACGCCGGGCAGCGCCGTCAGCCGATCCCGCGCGTAGGCGGTGCGCTGCAGCATCAGCTCGGTGAGCTCGACGATCCCGCGGCGGCCGAGCCAGCTGAGGTAGATGACCCCGGCGAGCGCGTTGAGCGCCTGGGAGGTGCAGATGTTGGAGGTCGCCTTCTCCCGGCGGATGTGCTGCTCGCGGGTCTGGAGGGTGAGCACGAACCCGCGCCGGCCGTCCAGGTCGCGCGTCTCGCCGGCGATCCGGCCGGGGACGCGGCGGATGAGCGCCTCGGTGGCGGCGAAGAACCCAAACGACGGGCCGCCGAAGTCCAGCCGGTTGCCGAGGGTCTGGCCCTCCCCGACGGCGATGTCCACCCCGCAGTCACCCGGCGCGCGCAGCAGGGACAGCGGCAGCGGATCGCACGCGGCCACGCACAGCGCGCCGGCGTCGTGGGCGGCGGTGGCGATCGCCTCCAGGTCCTCCACGGCGCCGAGGAAGTTCGGCTGCTGGACGATGACGGCGCTCAGGTCGGGCCCCAGCGGCCCCAGCTCGGTGACGCCGTCGCGCAACGGTGCCTGCACCACCTCCATCCCCCACCCGTGGGCCAGTGTGGCCAGCGCTTCGCGCGAATGCGGATGGACGCCCCGCGAGATGACGAACCGCCGGCGGGTGGCGTCAGAGCTCGCCAGCTTGGCCACGTACCCGGCCGCGGCGACGGCGCTCGGGCCCTCGTACACCGAGGCGTTGGAGACCGGCAGGCCGGTCAGCTCGCAGATCGCCGTCTGGTACTCGAACATCGCCTGCAGCCCGCCCTGGGAGACCTCGGGCTGGTAGGGCGTATACGGCGTCAGGAACTCCGACCGGCTGATGATCGAGTCCACCAGCGCCGGCACGTAGTGGTCATACATGCCGGCGCCCAGGAAGCACAGCTCGTCCTCGGCGCTCACGTTGCGCCGGGCGAGCGCCCGCAGCTCGTCGTAGACCTCCAGCTCGGAGAGGCCGGCGTCGAGCGCCAGCGGGGCCGACAGCCGCAGGTGGGCGGGAATGTCGGCGAACAGCTCATCGATGGACGCGACGCCGATCGCCGCCAGCATCTCGGCCCGGTCTGACTCGGTGGCGGAGGTGTACCTAGTCAAGCGTCGCCTCGTACGCCGCGGAGTCCAGCAGGGCCTCCTGCTCGGCGGGATCCGAGAGCTTGACCTTCACCAGCCAGCCCTCGCCATAGGGGTCCTCGTTGATGGCGTCGGGCGAGTCGCCGAGCGTCTCATTGACGGCGATGATCTCCCCCGACAGCGGGGAGATGACGTCCGAGACGGCCTTGACGGACTCGATCTCGGTGTAGGGCGAATCCTTGGCCACCGTGGCGCCGACCTTGGGCGGATCGAAGAACACCACCTCGCCGAGCGAGTCCTGGGCAAACCAGGTGATCCCAAACGTCGCCTCCACGCCGTCGATGCGGGCCCAATCGTGCTCAGGGTGGTACAGCAGGTCATCGGGGTAACTCGGATCGGCCATGACGGGTCTAGGACTCCTTGGAGTAGATGGGCTTGGCGCAGATCACGGCGGTGCGCACCGTGCCGCGGACGTCGATCGCGATCTCGGTGCCGGGCTGGGTGCGATCGCCCGGGACGTAGGCCATTCCGATGCCGCGCTCCAGGCACGGGGAGAACGTGCCGCTGGTGACGACGCCCCCGTCGATGACCGGATTGCCCTGGCGAGCGATGCCCGGCCCCTGCATCTGGAAGGCGACGAGCCGCTCGGCGGAGCCGGCAGCGGGGCTGGCGGCCCGCGCGCGGGCCACGGCGTCAGCGCCGATGAACCCGGTCGCCTCGCGACAGCACCACCCCAGGCCGGCCTCGATCGGCCCGCGGTCCTCACTCAGGTCGTTGCCGTAGAGGTGAAAGCAGACCTCGAGGCGCAGCGTGTCCCGGGCGCCGAGCCCGATCGGCGCGGCGCCGGCGGCGATGATCGCGTCCCAGACTTCGGGCGCCCGCGCCGGGTCCAGCAGCAGCTCCACGCCCGGCTCGCCGGTGTAGCCCGTGCCGCACACGAGCATCGGGACGCCGGCCAGCGTGCGCTGGCAGCAGTGCATCCGCGGCGCCAGCGAGCCGTCGGCCAGCCCGGTGAGCAGGTCCCGGGCCCGCGGGCCCTGAACGGCGAGCATCGCGAACTCGTCCCGGCGGTCATAGACGTCGGCATCGAACTCCCGGGCGTGGTGACCGAACCACGCGAGATCCCGCTCGTGGTTGGCCGCGTTGGTGACGGTGAGGAAGTGGCACTCGGCGAGCCGGTAGGTGAACAGGTCATCGAGCACGCCGCCGTCCGGCGTGCACATCACGCTGTACTGCGCGCCGCCCTCGGGCAGGCGCCGCAGATCGTTGGACAGCAGGCGCTGGAGCAACGCCTGCGCGTCGGGCCCCCGGGTCTCGATCTGGCCCATGTGGGACACGTCGAACACGCCGGCGTTCGTGCGCACGGCGATGTGCTCGGGCCTGATGCCGGCGTACTGGACGGGCATCTCCCACCCGGCGAACGGGATCAGCTTGGCCCCGGCGGCGCGGTGGCGCTCGTCGAGCGGGCTGCGGCGCAGGGTCTCGGCCGATGAGGACATCCACTCGCAGGCTAATACATGCCCCCGCGCGACCGATCGGCTCGGGCGCCGACCGAGCTCCGGCCCCCGTCATCGCACATTATCTACTTGTATCGCCAAAGTCCGATAGCGGTGGATAAAGGGAGATCACCCCAGTGCCTCGCGCGGGTGGTTGCGCCGGATGTACCCGGCGAACAGAGGGACGGTGAAGTCGATGGCGCCCCGCCGCGGGCTCCAGACGAGGTCCTTGCGCAGCAGTCCGTCACGCGGAGTGGATGCGCTGGAGCGCGTCCGATACCCGGCTGAGGCCACGGCCTCGGTCCGGTACGGCGGGTCACCGAGCGAGGCCATCACGGCGAGGTAGCGCTGCTCTGACTCGCTGGCGGACTCGAATCTGTCCTTGAAGAATCGCCGGTCCAGTTCCGCCTCGATCATCGGCGCGGTCGCGCGGAAGTCATCGAGCGTGATCGGCGACCGTTCCGCCTCTCGCCACAGGACGCGGCCGTACTCCTGCAGGAAGTACGGATAGCCGCCCGATTCGTCGATCACGGCGTCCGCCACCTCGGGCGCGTACTCGACCCCACGACGTGACGCCGGCGTCACCAGGGCGCCGTGCGCCGCGGCGGCGCCGAGACGGTCGAGATCCCGGTACTGAAACAGCCGCTCGGCGTATGGCTTGGCCTGGCGCAGCAGCCGCGGCAACTGCGGCAGTCCGGTGCCGACCAGGGCGACCGGAAGCTGCTTCTGGCTGATCCGGTGCAGCGCCATGCAGATCGCTCCCAGCGCCTCCTGACCGAGGTTCTGCATCTCGTCCAGCAGGAATACGGCGCCGGTGGCACCGGCGCGGGCGACCTCGCCGATCTCGAGCAGCAGCGCGGTGAGATCGCCCTCCGGATCGCCGCTGTCGGCGCTGCCGGCGGTCAGATCCACGTCGATCCTCGCCTTGAAGCCACCCGGCGCCTCGAGCGCGAATGACTTCAGGACGCCGAGGGCCTGGCGCGCCCGGTCTCGCATCCGCTCGCGGCGGCTCATGGCGAGCAGCAGCGCCAGCGCGGTCTCGCTGAACGTCGTCCGAAAGTCGGCTTGGGTGCCCACCTCGTGCACATCGGTGCTAGCCCAGTCGCTCTGACGCGCCAGCGCATCGAACTCGATCAGCAGCACCGTTTTGCCCACCCCCCGCAGGCCCGAGTAGATGATGCTGCGCTCACCGAGGCCGCCGCCGATCCGGTCGAGGAGCACGCTGAACTCCTCCAGGTCCTCGTCGCGGCCGGCGAGATAGCTCGGCGGGCGGCCGGAGCCCGGCGTGTAGGGGTCAGTCCGACGGTCGATTATCGAGGTATATCGGCTCTTCCCGATAGACCCAAATCGAACGTGATCAACCCAGTCGCGCGAGATCCGCGTCGACCATCTCGCCGATCATCTCCTCGAAGGTCACCGACGCCTCCCAGCCGAGCCGCTCCCGAGCACGGCCGGGATCCCCGATCGGCGCGACCGCCTCGGCGGCGCGGACGAGCTCCGGATCGGTGCGCACGTGCGCGGCCGGGTCGAGCCCGACGTGACCGAATGCCGTCTGCAGGAGGTCGGCGACGGTGTGGCCGATCCCGCTGGCCAGGATGTAGTCACCGGGCTCGTCGGCAGCGAGCATCAGCCGGCAGCCGCGCATGATGTCCGGGGCGTAGGACCAGTCCCGCGTGGCGCTCGTATCGCCGAGCGTCAGCTCGTCGGCCAGCCCGAGCTTGATCGCCGCCGCCGCGCGCGTGATCTTGCGGGTGACGAAGCTCTCCGGCCGCCGCGCTGACTCGTGGTTATAGAGGATCGCGCAGGCGGCGGAGATGCCATCGCGGTCCCGGATCTGGCCGACGAGCTGATAGGCCGCCAGCTTGGCGGCGGCGTACGGGCTGCGCGGGCGGCACGGCGTGTCCTCATGCTGCGGGCTCTCCGGGGCGTCCCCGAACATCTCGCCCGAGCCGGCGACGAGCAGCCGCGTGTCCGGACTGTCGTCCCGGACCGCCTCGAGCAGCGTCGCGGTGGCGCCGGCGATCGCCGACATCGTCCGCGCCGGCCGCTGCCAGGAGTCGGGAACGAACGTCGGCGCGGCGAGGTGATACAGCTCGTCCGGGCGCTGGGAGCGGACGGCGGCCCGCAGCGAGTCGGGCGCGCCGAGATCACCGGAGATCACCTCGACCCGGCCGCGCAGGTGCTCGGCACAGCCCAGCGGCGCCGACGGCCCGCCGCGCACCATGCCGGTCACCGCGTAGCCGTCAGCGAGCAGCAGCTCGGCCAGGAACGATCCATCCTGGCCGGTCAGCCCCGTGATCAGCGCCCGCCGCGGCGCGCCGTTCACCGCGGTCCGCGGCCGGAGAGGACCTGGAAATCGGCGTCGACCATCAGCCGGATCAGCTCCTCGAAGGTCGTCTGCGGCTTCCAGCCCATCCGGCGCTCGGCCTTGCCCGGGTCACCGATCAGCTGGTCCACCTCGGCCGGTCGTTTGAGCGAGGCGTCGATCTCGACGTGATCGCCGATCTCGACGCCGGCCTGGTCAAAGGCGATCTCCAGGCAGTCGCGCACCGAGTGCGCGATGCCGGTGGCGATGACGTAATCCTCGGGGTCGTCCTGCTGGAGCATCAGCCACATCGCCTCGACGTAGTCCTTGGCGTAGCCCCAATCACGCTCCGCATCGAGGTTCCCGAGTCGCAGCTTGTCGGCCAGGCCGAGCTTGATCGCCGCCGCGTGCCAGGTGATCTTGCGGGTCACGAACTCCAGGCCCCGGCGGGGGGAGTTGTGGACGACGATTCCGCCCACGCCGGCGCAGAAGACCCCGCTGCCGGTCTCGAGATCGAACACCCACTCGTCGTCGGCGACAGCCGCGTCGGTGACCTTGCGGACCTCCGCCGGGTCACGCCGAAGGTGTTGGCCCATTGCCCCCACGCGGACCGCGGAGGGCAGGTTGAGCTGGTAGTAGGTGCGGTCGCCACGCTGCTCGGCATAGACCGACGCTGGGCGGCCATCGAGCGCGTAGAGCCAGTAGAGGCCCTGGGCGAGGACGGCGCTGTTGGTCTTCACCGACTCGCCGTTGCCGCGCTTGAGGCCGTCGCCGGCGTAGTAGCCGGTCAAGAACGCGTGACGCGCTGACTCGTCGGCGTTGAGGATGAGCGGCGGGACCTGCTTGAGGCGGGTCCGGGTATAGAGCTGCTCGCGGAGCCATGCCGTCGCGCCCGGCGCCCTGGTCAATCGCAAGTGCTCGACCGTCCTGTCCGGGTTCCAACCGGACCGCAGCGTGCTCGCCTTCACGCGTCCCATGAAGAGCTTGGACCACAGCTGGGCCATCCGCAGCCGGAGCCCCTCGTCGTTGTTGGCGAAGTCCACGTACTGCAACTCGGCTGAAACGTACCCGTCGGCGGCCAGCAGGCCCAAGAACTCGGCCATCTCCGGTGTGACCGCCGTCCAGTCCTGCGACTCCGGCCACTGCTCGGCGAGCGCCAGCCGCGATCCCGCCTCCACATCACGGGCGCGCACGATCTCCCGGTCGTCGTCCAGCATCCGGTGGTGGGCCGTGGCGGCGACGATCCCGCCCCGGGCCTCGACAGAGAGCAGCCGGTGGTCCGGGTCGGTGGCGCGCCGGCGAGTGGCGGTGATGGCGGTGATCTCCGTCCAGCTCTCGCCGTCCCAGACCTCCAACAACCGGTCCGGGGTAAAGCTCTGAACACTCCGGCCCTTGCGCATCAACGGGACGAGATCCGGTGGGGTCACGACCTTCACGATCCCGTTCTGGCGGACCAGCAGCGGCGTCGGCGCGGCTACACACTCGTGATTGAACAATATGCCGCTCGTCGCGTGCAGGTCATAGGACTCGCGGTAATTAACGGTGATGAAGTGGCCATAGGCCTTGGCCACGCCGTACGGCGAGCGGGGGTAGAACGGGGTGTCCTCGGTCTGGGGGACCTCGCGCACCTTGCCGAACATCTCGCTCGAGGATGCCTGGTAGAAGCGGGCCTCGGGACAGACCTCACGGACCGCCTCGAGCACGCGGGTGACGCCGACGCCGGTGAACTCGGCGGTGAGCGTCGGCTGGATCCAGGACACGGCGACGAACGACATCGCCGCCAGGTTGTAGATCTCATCCGGCTTGGCGGCGCGCAGCGCATCGACCAGCGAGCGCTGGTCGAGCAGATCGGCCTGATGGAGCGTGATCCGATCGCGGAGGTGCTCGATCCGCTCGAACTTCTCGGTGGAGGACCGGCGGACGGTCCCGTGGACCTCGTAGCCCTTTTCGAGCAGCAGTTCGGCGAGATACGAGCCGTCCTGGCCGGTGACGCCGGTGATCAGTGCAGTGGGAATGGCGCGAGCCTAGCGAAGCGCTCGGCTAGCTGGCCGGCGCCACCGGCGCCTGGAGTCGTCCCACCCGATTGAGGTAGTCAACATCCTTCTGGCGGGCGACGGTCCGCTTGGAATGCTCGATGTCCTTCAGCGCCGCGATGCGGACCGTGACGGAGGTCTCCGCGACAAGCAGCGACTGAGCACCTCGGTCGAGATCCTCATAACCGCGGGGGAATCCGCCAGGCCGGAAGGGGATATCAAGGTTGCCGTACGTGGTGCGCAGATTCCACACGTCCTGGCGCGCCAGGTTGGCGGCGGTGAAGTATCCGACGGGCAAGGGGATGTCTTGATCGCTGTCGCTCGGGTCGATGACGAGTTTGCAGTCCAACCCATTCAGAGCGCTTGCCAGGCGCTCGAGGTTCTCCGGGGTACCCTGGGGAGTGACGTCGACATCATCGGTCCGGTGGCGCACACCGTGGGATTCGATCGCGACGCCGCCGACCAGGACGAAGGCCACGTCGGCCTCCTGCAGCAGCCGCAACAACGCGTCACGCTGCGGGTCTATCCGGCCCGGCTCAGCCATTTCTCGATCGCCTCAGCGGCCTCTTGATCGGTGTACTCGCGCGGCGGCGGGGGGCCAGCGGGCCAGCGACGACGGTGCTCGACCAGCGCCTCCAACGCGCCGGCCTCCACATATCGCAGACGGGCACGTTCGATGCGCAGCAGATCAAGCGGCGAGGCGACCCACAGACGCAGCCCGTCGCCGATCGCCACGCGCTCCCGGTCGCGCTGCAGATCGCTCAGGCCACGCGTGCCCGGCGGCCGCTCCACGACCTCGACATCCACGTCGACATCTACGAGAGCGTGCGAGACCGCCTCCGAGCCGCACAGCTCAAACGGACCGACGTATGGCAAAGACAGCGGCCAGCCGCTCAGTGCGGCGGCGACGTCACCGAACAGAACCCCATCCCCGTTGTGGGCGGCCAAGCGTCGGGCTGCCACGACTCGAGCTTCGCCGCCGAGCTTGCGCAGCCGCTCAGGTGGCTTCAGGCGCAGTATCTCGCGCACGTCGTGCAGGTAGGACCAGTCTCGCGTGGCGAGGTTCACACTGGCCGACAGGCCACAGGCGTCCACGGCAGTCGTCACCGCGGCGTATGACGGCTCCATCTCCCCCAACTCCCAGCGCGCAATCGTCGACTGCGGCCGGCCCAAGCGGTCAGCAAGCTGCTTCTGGGACAGACCCGCAGTCCGCCGGGCAAGGATCAGAATGTCGCGCGCCGCGAGCATACCATCACAATAGCGAAAACGCTATTGCCAATCCGGTTCCCAGCCATCGACTCGCGGCGCGAGCGAGCGCTCCGCGCCGCAGCGACCCGGAGCGACACGCTCGCTAACCGCTAGCGATCCTTCAGGAACGACGGGATGTCGATGTCGTCGTCGGAGATCTCCAGCGAGGAGCGCTGGCGATCATCCATCGTCACGTCGCGATCGCGGCGCTCGCGACGGGTCGTCTCGCGAGCGGTGCTCGGACTGTGGGTCCCGTGATCAAAGCCGGTGGCGATCACCGTGACGCGGACCTCGTCGCCGAGGGTGTCGTCGATCACGGCGCCGAAGATGATGTTGGAGTTGGAGTCCGCGGCGCTCTGGACGATCTCCGCTGCCTCGTTGACCTCGAACAGCCCGAGGTCGTGACCGCCGGTGATGTTGAGCAGGATCCCCATCGCGCCCTCGACCGACTCCTCGAGCAGTGGGGATGAGATCGCGACCTTCGCGGCCTCGGCGGCGCGGTTCTCGCCGGCGGCGGTGCCGATGCCCATCAGGGCGCTGCCCGCCTCGTGCATGATCGTGCGCACGTCGGCGAAGTCGAGGTTGATCAGGCCGGGGATGGTGATCAGGTCGGTGATGCCCTGGACGCCCTGGCGCAGGACGTTGTCGGCCTCGCGGAACGCGTCGAGGATCGTCGTCCGCCGTTCGACGATCGCCAGCAGCTTCTCGTTGGGAATGACGATCAGCGTGTCGACGTTCTCGCGCAGGCGCTGGATCCCCTCCGTGGCCTGGCGCGAGCGATTGGCGCCCTCGAAGCTGAACGGCCGCGTCACGACACCGACGGTGAGCGCACCGATCTCGTTCTTGGCGATCTCAGCGATGACGGGCGCGGCGCCGGTTCCGGTGCCGCCCCCTTCGCCGGCGGTCACGAAGACCATGTCGGCGCCCTTCAGCGCCTCCTTGATGTCGTCGCGCGATTCGGCGGCGGCCCCGTGGCCGACGTCCGGATTGGCGCCGGCACCAAGTCCCTTGGTGAGCTGGTGCCCGATGTTGAGCTTGATGTCGGCATCGCACATCGCCAGCGCCTGGGCGTCGGTGTTGCACGCGACGAACTCGACTCCGCGCAGTCCGGCGTCGACCATGCGGTTGACGGCGTTCGTGCCGCCGCCGCCGACGCCGACGACCTTGATGACTGCCAGATAACTTCCGCTTTCCATGGTTCTCGTCCGACCCTCTAGTTAGGGTTGAAGGTTTCGGCCACAACTGGGCTGCGTAGCCAGTTTGGCACGTTAGGGCCTAGCGATGCGCGAAGTCAACGGTGCGCACGCTTTCGCAACGAACGTTGCAGATCGCCCAAGTCTCAACGATAGCGGAGAGTTGGCGTTCAGACCAGGGTAAGGCTCGACCTGAGGTTCACCCTCCGCTCGGAGCCCCCGTGGTGCCGGAGGATGCGCCAGCGGTCGCGCCGCTGGTGGCCGGGAGCTGGGCCGTGTCGGCGCCGGTCCCGGCGGCCGGCCGGGAGGCGACGGTGACGTCGATGTAGTCAGCGCCAGCAGAGCCGGCGCTGGCCAGCACCGCCGCCGCCGACGCCCATTTCGCGCCGAGCTGGTCGGCGCCGCCGAAGTACAGCTTCGGACCGTTGCGAAGCTGGGCGATGAGGCCGTGGGTGGCGTCGCGCGAGACCTGGCTGACCTTCGCGACGAGCTCGTACGGGGCCGCCGCCAGCAGCCGCACCTCGGCCATCGCGGCTCCGCTGACGTGCGTTCCACCGGGGGCGACGTCGACCGCGATCGTCGGCAGCGCACCGGTCACCCCACCGTCACGCAGCAGGGTCCCGTCGGCGGAGACGGCCGTCTGGGCGCCACCGGCGCTCACCATCGCCACCGGCACCTGCTCGGCTACGGCGATCCGCAGGCCGTGCGGGAAGTCGGTGGTGACGTGCAGATGCTTGACCACCGGATACGGCGCCACCGCGGTCCGCAGCGCGCCGGTCTTGACGTCGAGCGTCGTCATGTCATGGGCGGCGGCGCGCAGCGCCGAGCGGATCTGCCCGGCGTCCGGTCCGCTCACCCCCACGATCGTCACCCGTCGCACCGCCACCAGTGACGAGTTGCGCAGCCACACCCACCCGCCCGCGGCAAGCGCCGCCACCGCGAGCACCACGACCAGGAATCGCGGGCCGGGCCGCGGCAGGCGCCGACGCCGCGATGGCGCCGTCCGTCGCGCGATCCGAGCGCCCCCGCGACGCCCGAACGCGAACCGGCGTCGGCCGGTACGGATCATCCGCGCCCCCAGTCGGCGGGGAACTGCACCGGACCGAGCGCCTGGACCTCGGGTTCGAGCTCCACGCCGAACCGCTCCTTGACCCGCCGCCGGCCCTCGGCCATCAGCGCGACGACATCGGCGGTGGTGGCGTCGCCGAGGTTCTCGACGAAGTTCGCGTGCTTGGCGGCGAAGCCCGCTCCGCCCACCCGCAGCCCGCGACACCCGGCCGCGTCGAGCAGCTGACCGGCGCTGCGGCCGCCGGCGCGCGGATCGTCGGGGTTCTTGAACGTGGAGCCGAACGTCTTGATGCCCGACGGCTGGGCGGCCCGGCGCTGGTCGCGCATCTCGCTCAGCGTCCGCTTGACGTCCTCGGTGGCGGCGGGCGCGAGCGCGAAGGCGGCCCGGGCGACCACCTCGTCCGGTCGGAGACCCGATCGCCGGTAGGCGAATCCGAGCTCGTCGGGCGTCCGGCGGACCGTTCGGCCGGCGCTGGTGACGTCAACCCATTCCAGCGCCGTGGTCAGCTCGCCGCCGTAGGCATTGGCGTTCATCCGGACCGCGCCGCCCACGGTGCCGGGGATGTTGACCCCGAACTCGATCCCGGTGAGGCCGGCCCGGGCCGCCTGCGCCGAGACG
>DATCFW010000544.1:0-9998 GCA_036509295.1 Solirubrobacteraceae bacterium
CCTGACCGTGGCCGGCGCTCGAGATCCCCGAGGTGGCGTGATGGACGGCGTGGTCGTGGCGCCAGCGCCCAGACGGGGACAGCACCGTTCGGGAGGCGGGCGTGATCGTCCGGGGCCAGGCCACCGGGGTGGCGATCGGGCCGCCGCTGACGATTGCCCCGGCGCTGCTGGCCCAGATCGGGGAGGCGGTCGTGCTCGGTCTACTCGGGCTCGGGCGCGGCCTCGGCCTCGGGCGCGGGCCTCGGCGTCGCGCGGCGACGGCGACAGTTGGACGGATGGGCCATGCTTGGCTCACCTGAGCCGCTGACGCTGAAGTGCTGACCCCGGATGCTCCGTGTCGTGCCGTGTGGCTCCCGGTGGTGCAGATGCTTCGAACCCGGCGCCGGAACCGGCACGGCCCGAGCGCTCAGAACCCGGCGGATCGCACCGGCGAGAGCTGCGAATTGCACGCTTCGCTGCGAGCTACTCCTTGGCCGCGTCCCGCTTCGCCTCATCCTGCGCGAACCGGAGCGCGGCGTCGGCTTGCGCGCTCTGGCGTTCCAATTCGCGCAGGCGCGACGGACTCGTCGCCCGCGGACCGTAGGACCGCGCCTGGTACAGGTCGTAGCGCTGCCTGGCGTGCAGTGCCTGCGCGCGCAGCTCGTCGAGTCGGTCCCTGCTCAAGGGCCCGATCGCCGTGCCCTCGGCGCCGTGAGCACCGTGCCGATGCTCAATCGGCCCCGAGATCGCCACCGTTTGCTTTTCACAACCCGAAGCGTACGATGACTCGTCCAGGGCCCACTTCACCGCTCCTGCGAAGCGACTCGCGCCGTCCGCCGATAACTGACGGCCGGCGACTCGTCGACAGTTTCGTCCCCAGCGACCGAAGAGCCGTTTCTCAACGAGCGCCCGTGCGGTCCACGGACGTCCAAGGAGGTTGTCGATGCCGGCAGAGCGTGCCAATGGGGCCTCGCCCCTCGGCAGATCCCTCAGCTTCCTCCGCGGTGACCGCTACATGGTCGGCGCCTACCCACCGGAGTGGCACGGCGAGACCGCCCAGGTCTCCGCCGATCCACACGGCGCCACCGCTACGCCGGGGATCGAGGACCGATGATGGACGAGGGAGCGATCCGCACCGTCGTCCGGCGGCTGTCCCGCCAGCACCCTTCGGGCGGCCAGGTGATCGAACGTGCCGCGGTCATCGCCGAGGGTGCGGACTCGGGCGCGATCCTGGCCTGGATCGCCGCCCACGACGGACGCCCCGAGGCGAGCGTCCCCGCGAAGGCCACGGCGGGACTGCACCAGGCCCGTCTTGCCGGTGACCGCGGGACGATGTCGGCCACGCCGAACCGATACGTCCTGCCGGCGGGCGCCCTCACTGACACGGCGCCTGACTCCCGGGCGGCGGAGGCCCAGCAGCCGTAGGGGGCGGCCGGCGGCCGGGGCGGGCGCGGCGCGGGGCAACCGACTGGTCACCAGGACGCTGAGCACACCGACGTGTCAAGCGTGATCTTGGACATCTCGATGTCGCTCGATGGTTTCGTCACCGGACCGGGCCCGAGTTGGGAGCACGGTCTCGGCATGGGTGGGGAGCGGCTGCACGATTGGGCCAGTGAGCGCGCGGACCGCGGCCGATGCCGCACTGCTCAACGAGATCACCGCCGCCACCGGCGCCGTCCTCATCGGGCGGCGGACGTTCGACGTCGTGGACGGGCCCAACGGGTGGAACGACGAACGCGGCTACGGGGGCGATCGCGGCCAGGCCGGTGCCCCGCCGGTGTTCGTGGTCACCTCGTCGCCCCCGGCGAAGGTGCGGCTCGCCGGACGGTTCGCATTCGTCACCGACGGGATCGCCAGCGCGCTGGAGCAGGCGCGCGCCGCGGCCGGCGGCAAGGACGTCGTGATCATGGGGGGCGCGAACCTGGCCCGGCAGTACCTCGACGCCGGCGTCGTGGACCAACTCCGGGTGCATATCGCGCCGGTGGTGCTCACCGCCGGGACGCCCCTGTTCGCCCTCAGCGCCGGTCCGGCGATCATCCTCAAGCAGACCGACGTGCTCGCGACGCAGGCCGCGACGCACGTGACTTACCGCGTCATCAAGTCCCGTGCTTGAGCCTGACAGCGCAGCGCGGTCACCGGCCGGTCGGGCGGTGCGTCGCTGAGCGGGTGTGGGCGGCGCGGCCCTGGCCACCCGAGCCGCCGGGGCGCGCGGAGCCGTGCGCCGGCGACGGCGTCCGGCGGATGAGAAACCGCAGCGCCTGGTCCTGTGGGCCTTCCTCAGCGCGTTCGCTCAGGGCGTCAGGATGAACCGTCCGGAATGCCGGTCCGCGCCCAGGATCGACCACGGCCACGACCACCTTCGAGCTGCTCGGCGTGTCGAACACGACGCCGTCGAGCGCCGGCCCGCCGCTGGCAACATGGACGAGATCGCCGGGGCGAGGGGGCTCCATCCGTCCAGCCTAGTGCACCGCTCGGGAACGCTGCACCAGCGCTTCCCCGCTGAAGGTAGAGCGATGCGGGTCGTTAGTCTCGGTCGATGCCCGCCCGCGCCGACGATCCGCCGCCCGAGGCGGGGAAGCTCCCCACCGGCCGGATCGCCCGGACGGCGCGTGTCGGCGGCCTGGTCACCGGGCAGGGCCTGCGCTGGGCCGGCATGCGGACGGCCAACCGGGTGCGGACTCCCGAGCGGGCCGCCGCCGCCCAAAGCGAGCGGACGGCCGCCCTCGTCCACCAGCTGGTGGATCAGCTGGGGCAGATGCGCGGCGCGGCGATGAAGGTGGGTCAGATGATCTCGATGGTCGAGTTCGACGGCCTGGGCGACGATGAGCAGGACGATCTACAGAGCCGGCTCGCGTCGCTGCGCGACGACGTCCCGCCGGTGCCGTTCGCCGACCTGGAGAAGCTCCTGCGCCGCGAGCTCGGCGGGCCGCTGCGCCGCGTCTTCTCCGCCTTCGACGAGCGCGCCTTCGCCGCCGCCTCGATCGGACAGGTGCACCGCGCCACCACCATCGACGGCGACGACGTCGTGGTGAAGATCCAGTACCCGGGAGTGGCCGAGGCGGTGGAGACCGATCTCCGCAACGCGACACTGCTGCTGCCGCTCGTCAAGCGCCTCGCCCCGGGACTCGACGCGCGGGCGCTGGCGGCGGAGTTGCGCGAGCGCATCGGAGAGGAGCTCGACTACGAGCTCGAGGCAGCCAACCAGCGCCGGATCGAGCGGTTGATGCGCGGACATCCGTTCGTCCGCGTGCCGCGGGTCCATACCGATCTGTGTACTCGCCGGGTGCTCGTGTCCGAGTACGTGGACGGGGAGCGGTTCGAGGTGGTGCGCCGCGCCGACGAGGCCCGGCGCGACCGGTACGGCGAGATCGTGTTCCGATTCTTCTTCGGCCTGCTGTATCGCGACCGGATCGCCCTCGGCGATCCCCATCCGGGCAACTATCTCGAGTGCGCCGATAGGCGGATCTGCTTCCTGGACTTCGGCCTGGTGCGCGACACCGATACCGCCCGCGTGGCCGGCGAGCGAGCGATAGCCCTGGCGGTCCGTAACCGTGACGCGGCGGCTCTCATGGTGGCGCTCGAGGCCGGCGGCTACCTGCCCGCCGATCGCGCGGACGTCGTCGACCCAGACCTTGCGCTGCGGTTGATGCGGATGGCCACGAAGTGGTATGCCGTGCCGGGCGAGCGGCGTTTCTCAGCTGCCGCGGCCCGACGCAGACGTGACCGCGAACGACCCGACGGCGACCGACCCGACCGCGACCGACCCGCGGGCGACCGATCCGACCGCGAGCAGCGAGCCGAGATGAGGACGCAGGTCAACCAGTTCACCCTCCCCCCCGACTCGATCCTCATCCGGCGGATGCACAGCATCGTCGCGGTCGTCCTGGAACAGCTCCGCGCCGGCGCCGATTGGGGCGCCATCGCCGCCGAGTACCTCCACGGAGAGCCGCCCGCGACGGCGCTGGGGCAGGCCGAGGCCGAATTCGTCGCCCATCGCGCCGGCCGGTAGCCGGACGGTCACCCGCCCCCCGCGACGACCCGAGCCTCGTGCTCGAGCAGACGACGCTTGGCCCCGAGGCCACCGGCGTAGCCGGTCAGCGACCCTGAGGCACCCACGACCCGATGGCATGGCACGATGATCGACAGCGGGTTGCGGCCATTGGCGGCGCCGACGGCGCGGGCCGCCCCCGGCCCGATGCCGAGGTCACCGGCGATCCGGCCGTACGTGGTGGTGGTGCCATACGGGACGGTGCGCAGCGCCGCCCACACCCGCTCCTGTAGCGGACTCCCGGCGGTCGCGAGCGGTAGGTCGAACTCCATCCGGCCCCCCGCGAAGTACTCGTCGAGCTGGATGGCGGCGCGGTCGATGACCCCGCCCGCGTCATCGCGGCCGGGCGCCGCGGCGGGGCCGCCCTGGTGATCGGGGAGGTACAGGCCGCGTAGCCGATCGGCATCGTCGGCAACGAGCAGGAGCGGGCCGAGGGGACTGGTGACGGTGTGGTGGCGTAGTGGGTTCATGTGCACGAAACGCCGGCGCCGTCCGGTTCGTGAGGTGGCCCGAGGAGCTCAGACGATCTTGCCCGGATTCAGGTGCCTGCCGGGATCGGTCCCGTCGAAGAGAGCCTTGAGCATCCCCACGCCGGGGGCGGAGATGTCCTGCTCGAGCCAGCGCGCGTGCTCGGTCCCGACGGCGTGGTGATGAGACACCGTGGCGCCGGCGTCGACGAAGGTCTGCTGGATGGCGCTCTTCACGATGTCGTACTCCGCGAGGATGTCGCCACCGGGCGTCGGAACGAAGGCGAACGTGAAGTAGAGGCAGGCGCCGGCGTGGTAGCTGTGGGACAGATGGCACATGAGATACCCCCGCACGCCGACCTCGGCGAAGGCCGCGTGCGCGGCCGCGTTGACCGCGTCGTAGACGGGCGTCAGCCGGCTCCACGGCATCGCCGTCTCGGACACGTCAGCCGCCGCTCCGCGGTCCAGGAGGAAATCACGGATGTAGGGGGTATCGAATTTCTTCTGGTCATACAGCGCGCCGGGGCCAGAGCCGATGCCCAGGCCGCCGTGACGCTTCACGATCTTGCCGACCGCGCGCCGCTGGGCGGCGACGTGGCCGGCGCTGCCCTCGTAGCCGATGAACGACAGCGCCATCTGGCTCACGTCGTAGCCCAGGCGCCGGCGCAGGAACGCCTGCAGCGCGTGGGACTGGACCTTGTCGACCAGCGTGGCGCGCTTGCGCGTCGCGAACGAGAATCGCGTCTCATTGGCATCGGAGACACGCGTGACCGAGACCGAGCACTCGCTCTCGGCGATGTCGCGCATGGCGGCCAGGCCGTCGGAGAATGTCGGGAACAGATACCCCAGGATCGTGCGTTGCGCGGGTAGCCGCCGCACCTGCACGGTCGCCTCGGTGATGATCCCC
Organism: Solirubrobacteraceae bacterium; assembly: GCA_036509295.1. Classification (GTDB taxonomy): domain Bacteria; phylum Actinomycetota; class Thermoleophilia; order Solirubrobacterales; family Solirubrobacteraceae; genus Palsa-465. The sequence goes on from DATCFW010000544.1 coordinate 5,402, forward strand.
AGGCGGCCTTCGCTGCCGAGCACCATCTGCCGGACGCTCGGACCGGTCGACGTGGCCGGCACCGCCCGCGCGACGAGAGTTCCGGAGGGTGTCACCATCCGCAGGCCCTTGACCAGATCGGCGATGTCGCCGTACCGATCTGACTGCATCCCCGAGGACCGGGTGGCGATCCAGCCACCGAGCGTCGAGTGCGTGAACGAGTCGGGAAGGTGTCCCAACGTGTACCCCTGCCGGCCGAGCTGCTCCTCGATGTGCGGGCCGAAGACCCCCGCCTGCGCCCGGGCCAGGCGGGACGGCCCGTCAATCTCCAGCAGTTTGTCCAGGCGCGCGAGGTCCAGCGAGATGACCGGTCGGGTCTCACCGGCCGGGGCTTCGAGCGAGCCCGAGATCGACGAGCCGCCGCCGAAGGCGATGACGATGGCGTCCGCGGCGATCGCCACCCGGAGCACCTCAGCGACCTCGGCCTCGCTCCCGGGACGCACCACCACGTCGGGGATCCGGACGAAGTCGCCGCGGCGCTGGCGGATCAGATCACGCAGTGATTTGCCGCGCGCGTGGACGACGCGGTCAAGCGCATCGACGGAGACCAAGCCGTCGCCGACAGCATGCACGAGCGCACCGCGCAGCTCCTCGGGCAGGGCGGACTCCGGCACCGGCAGATCCACCAAGCGCGGGGGCGCCGCGGTCACCGGCCCGACCTTCAGCCCGAGAACCTCCTCGATGAACGGCGCCAGGCTGGGCTTGTCCGCGTGCGTGAACTCAACGCCCTCCAGACCCCATCCCCACCATTTCATCGCGGCCATCTGGCACCTCGATCCCATGCCCGCCACCGAAGTCGATGCCGATGGCGTCGTTATCGGGCGAGCGGTCGCCTGCCTCGCCCGCTCGCAAGCGCGAGCCCCGGCGGATCATCCCATATGCGGCGCCCGGCCCACGGGCTGAGCCGACACCGATGCTGGCTGCGCGCCGGGTGAACGTCATCGCCCCCGACGGGTGAGCTCACCCACAGCCGCTACCAGGCCCTCATCGGCGGGCTTAGAGCTTGAAGGCGGTGACGAGCCCGCTGAGTTCGGTCGCCATCCCGACGAGCTCTCCGCTGGAGGCGGTGATCTGCTGGGTGGAGGCCGAAGACTCCTGTGCGCTGGCCGCGGTCTGCTCGGTCGCGGCGCTCGTTTCCTCGGCGAGGCCGGCCACCTGCGAGGTCACCTCGACGATACGGTCTACACACGCGCTGACCGCCTCGATGCTCGACGCGAGTTGATGAAACGCGTCCCGGGTCTGATCGGCGGTCTTCGATGCCGACTCGGCGAGCTTTCTCACCTCGTCGGCGACCACGGCGAAGCCGCGGCCCTGGTCGCCTGCGCGCGCGGCCTCGATCGCGGCGTTGAGCGCCAGCAGGTTGGTCTGGTCGGCGATATTGGAGATCTCGGCGGTCAGCACGACCCCCTGCTCGGCGACCTCGCGGGCACTGGCGGTGGTGCCGACGGCCTCCTCGGTCGCAGCGCGGGCGGCAGTCACCAGCGCGACTTGGCGCTCGGCGCCCTCCGCGACGCTCGTTGACGCGAGGGCGATCTCATCGATCGCCTGACCTGTCTGCTGGGAGCTGGCGCTCATCTCCTCAGACGCGCCCGCGACCCGACCGGCGAGCGAGCCGATCTCGTGAATCATCGTCCCGACGCGGTCGTTGAGCCGAACGCGCATCGCGTTGTACGCGGCGATCCCGCTCTGGGCCTTGCCCAGCATTGAGTTGAACACATCGCCCAGCTCACCGATGCTCTCGCCGCCGGCGGCGACGAGCGGGCTAGTGACGGGGTGAGCGTCGACGGTGAGGTCACCGTCGGCAGCCGCGTTGAGACCCTCGCCCAAGCCGGTCAGGCAGTTCTCGTCCAGGCTGCGCAGCCGCTGGCGCAAATCATCCAGGCAGGAGCGGTCACCGAGCGCCGCCCGCAGATCCTCGCGCAGCAGGTTGTAGCCGACCAACGCGCCCTCGGCCTTCTCGACCATCGAGTTGAAGAGCTCCACCAACTCGACCGCGCTGGGATCGACCGCTTCGGTCGGGATCGCAACGGTCGCGGGCCGCAACTCGACGGTGAGATCACCGGCCTGCATCGCGCCCAAGCCCGCGCCGAGGTTGGTCAGGCAATGATCGTGGAGGCTGCGCAGCCCGGCCTTGACCTGCTCCACCGACGCCGCGTCAACCCCGGTGCGATCCCCATCAGCGACAACCTGTGCACGCCCAAACATGTCCCCGTCCCTCTCTTGCGTGATCAATTTCGCCAGCCGAGACCGATGCGGCTCGGCAGACACCACGTCTTATCGGCTGTCAGCATGCTGACTTGAGGAAACGATCTTCACGAACCGGCGACCTGCTGCGGCACCCGCTGCCAGATCGGCCCGGCGACGATCCTCAGTGCTCCTCACCGGCGGTCCGCCGGCTTTGACGAGCGCCGGTGCTGGTCACTCCAGCGCGGGTGGGCCGTCATGTCGCCGATTGCTCGATGGGAGCCGGTGTCACAGCTGAGACGCTCGTCTTGTCATAAAGGTTGTGGGACGGTGCACGAAGCGGATGATGAGACTGGAGCACCCCCGATATGACGGCTGAAGAACACGAGCTGGAGCGGTTGCGGCCGGTGTCGTTCGCGATTGCCTACCGAATGCTCGGCAGCGTCTCCGAAGCCGAGGACGTCGTCCAAGAGGCGTTGCTGCGCGTCCATCAAGCGATCGAGCACGGCGAGCAGATCACCTCCCCGCGGGCCTATATCGCCACCGTCACCACCCGGCTGGCGATCAACGAGCTGCGATCGGCGCGCGCGCGGCGTGAGCAGTACGTCGGCGAGTGGCTGCCCGAGCCGATCCTCACCGACGGCGTCGACGATCCCGTCCAGCACGCCGAGATGGCCGACTCGCTGTCACTGGCGCTGCTCGTGCTGCTCGAGAGTCTGTCTCCCGAGCAGCGAGCCGCGCTGCTGCTGCACGACGTGTTCGATTACGGCTATCCGGAGATCGCAGAGATCATCGGCAAGAGCGAGGCCAACGTGCGCCAGCTCGCGAGCCGGGCCCGGCGTCACGTCGAGGAGCGCCGGGGGGGGTGGGTCCGATTCCAGACATCGCGCGAAGAGCGCGAGGGGCTCGCGCAGAGGTTTCTGGCTGCCGCCCAGCACGGAGATCTGGCCAAGCTCGAGGCCCTGCTGGCGCACGACGTGGTCCTGACCGGCGATGGCGGCGGGAAGGTCCCGGCGCTGGCGCGGTCGCTGCGCGGCCGTCACCGCGTCGCCCGCATGCTGCTCAACTGGATGCGGGTCGCCTCGCGACTTCCCGATTTCACGCTGCAGCCGACCGAGGTAAACGGCGGTCCGGGAGTGATGACCCGCGACGCTCAGCAGCGGCTGATCAGCGTGTGGTCGCTCGAGATCGCCGGCGGCGAGATCCGCAGCATCAACTCGGTCGTGAACCCCGACAAGCTCTCGCACCTCGGGGCGGTCGGGGATTTCGCATCGCTCGTCGGCGCGCACCGCCCGCCGTCTGACCCGCCCATCGATCCACAACCCGACACCCACAACCCAGGAGGCACACCATGACCCAGGCGAGAATCCAGAACCCCGCGCTGATCGTGCCCGGCGCGCTCGACGCGTTCCAGCAGCTCGGCGTCTCGGCGAAGCACGCCGGGATCCCCGAGGCAACGCTCGCGATGGTGACGCTCCGCGCGAGCCAGATCAACGGCTGCAGCGTATGCGTGGACATCCACACGCGCGAGCTCGAGCACATGGGCGAGAACAGCGAGCGCATCCACCTCGTCGCCGCGTGGCGCGAGGCGCCGTACTTCAGCGATGCCGAGCGTGCGGCGCTCGCGCTCTCCGAGGCCGCCACACGGCTGGCGGACCGGCCCGACCCGGTGCCGGACGAGGTCTGGGACGAAGCCGCCCGCCACTACAACGAGGCCCAGCTAGCGGCCCTCGTGGTCGCGATCGCGACGATCAACGCGTTCAACCGCGTCAACGCCGCAAGCCGGCAGATCACCGGCGACTGGGTCGCTCGAATCGTCGAAGCCCCCGCCGGAGCCACCGCCTGAGCGCCAATCGACGGCGCGACGAGCGGACGGCCGTTCCCTCGTCGCGCCGTGTCGAGGCCGCGCCGCATGCTCAAGCGGCGCTGCTCCCCTCGTCGCCAATCTCGAGATCGATCGCGGTTGCGACACCGGGAACAATGCAAAACGTGAGGCAACCAATCCTGCGCACCGCCCGGCTCCGCCTCGAGCCGCTCGCGGTGGAGCATCTCGACCGGGAAGTCGAGTTGGATTCCGACGCCGAGGTCATGCGTTACCTCACCGGGCGGGCGATGAGCCGCGCCGAGGTCGAGCGTGCGCACCGCCGGCGACTGGCCGCCGCTCGCGAGGTGCTGGGCCTCGGGTTCTGGGTCGGGTTTGCGGGCGACGATTTTGTCGGGTGGTGGGTCCTGCAACCGCCGAACGGCCCCGATCAACCAAAGGTTCCGGGCGAGGCAGACCTTGGCTATCGTCTCGCGCGCCGCTGGTGGCGTCGCGGCTACGCCAGCGAAGGAGCGCGGGAGCTACTGCGCTACGGCTTCGACACTCTTGGGT
>DATCFW010000545.1:0-29238 GCA_036509295.1 Solirubrobacteraceae bacterium
TTCCCACGGTTGCGGCGGCCAAGATCTTCGCCCTGGGCAGCTTCCACCCGGCCGGTCGGATCGTCGCCGGGCGTCCGACGACGATGTCGTTCGACGTCGAGCTGCCCGACGGCAAGCCGCTCACCACCTACAAGACCGGCACCGGCCCGCACACCGGCGTGCACCTGATCATCGTCCGCGACGACCTCGCCTACATCATCCACGACCATCCCCCCATCGCCGCGAGCGGGACGTTCCAGCAGACCGTGACGTTCCCGGCTCCGGGTCCATATCACGTGCTCGTCGACGTCTATCCCAACATTCCCGGTGCCGAGCCGAACTTTCAGCTGTTTCGCAACGTCGACGTCGCCGGGGCCTACCATCCGCGAACGCTGCCGCCGTTCCGGGCCGATCAGCTCGTCGACGGCTATCACTTCGACATGACGGCGACGCCGCACCTGCATGCGATCCAGGCCGCCTTCGTCCACGTCCACGTCACCGACGCCCACGGCCGGCCCGTCCACTTCGTCCCGTGGTTCGGCGCGCTGGCCCACGCGATCTTTTTCGAGCAGGGCACGCTCAACTACTTCCACACGCACGTCTGCGCCCCGAATGCCCCGAACTGCGGAAGCATCCTCGGCGCCACGCGGATCACCGGCTCGGCCCCCGCCCCCGGCAAGCTGACGATCGGGGTGCTGCTGCCGGTCGCCGGGACCTGGCGGCTGTTCGTCCAGCTCAAGCTCCACGGCATCGTCCTCACCGCGCCGTTCACGCTCAAGGTCACGTAGTGACCCGCTCGCAGCCACGGACCGAACCACTTGAGAAATCCATCGCTGATCTTGAACCGCGCATGAACATGCCAACGCTATGCTCATCCGCTTCAGGCGTCCCCGGGCGCGACTGGGCGTCGACCACGATTTCGCATGGCCTCACGTAAAGAGCAAAAGGAAGCGGCCCGCCAACGGCGGCTCGCCGAGGAGCAGGCCCGGGCGCTGCGGGCCCGGCGCGACCGTCGGCTGCGCACGACCGGTGGGGTCGTGCTCGCCGCCGTCATCATCGTCGTCGTGGCGATCGCCATCTCGAGCAAGAACGGCGCCAGCGCGACCGCCCCCAAGCCGACCAGCGCCGCCGCCAAGGCGGCCGCCGCGACCGTCAAGACGCTGCTCGCCGGCATCCCGCAGGACGGAATGACGCTCGGGTCCCCCAGCGCCAAGGTGACGGTCACCGAGTACGGCGATCTCGTGTGCCCGGTCTGCAAGCAGTTCGCCCTCGGCTCCGAGACCCAGCTGATCTCCAACGATGTCCGCTCGGGGAAGGTGAAGCTCGTCTACCGCGCGCTGGAGACGGCGTCGCAGACCGCCAACAACGCGATGTTCGTGCCCAGCCAGGTGGCGGCCCGCGCCGCCGGAGAGCAGAAGCTCGGCTGGAACTACATCGAGCTCTTCTACCGCGAGCAGGGCGACGAGACGACGAGCTACGTGACCGACGACTATCTCAACGGCCTCGCCGGGCAGGTCACCGGGCTGAACTACGCGACCTGGACCTCGGACCGGCAGTCATCAACGCTGTCGGGCGACGTGTCGGCCGATCAGGTGTCCGCGCAGGCATCGGGCTTCCACAGCACGCCGACGATCGTCATCAAGGGACCGAAGAGCCAGGCCCAGCCGATCGTCGGGAACCCAAGCTCCTACTCCTCCCTGGAGTCGGTGATCAAGTCGGTCGCGTGAGCGTTGCGCTGCGTCGGCTGATGCAGGTCCTGGCGGTCATCGGGCTCGCCGTCGCCACTTACCTGACGGTCATCCACTACGCCGGGCTCAAGCCGGCCTGCACCGCCGGGCAGTCGTGCATCAAGGTCCAGACGTCGCAGTGGTCCAAGCTGGACGGCGTCCCGGTCGCGCTCCTCGGGCTGATCGGGTACGTCGGGATCCTCGGCAGCCTGCTCGTGCGCGATCGCGAGGAGAGCCGTCTGGCCACGCTCGGCCTGACCCTGATCGGCTTTGGCTTCAGCGCGTACCTCACCTACCGGGAGCTGTTCTCGATCCACGCGATCTGCGAATGGTGCGCCTCGAGCGCCGTCATCCTCACCGTCCTGTTCGGGTGCGCCTGCTGGCGCTACGTGACGGTCTCCGATGACACGGCGCTGGCGGCGCCGCCGGCGCCGGGCCGTCCGCAGCCCGCGGCGAGCCGGCCGCCGGCCCGCAGCGGCCGCGCCTAGCACTCGCCTAGCACGGCCCCGGCTGAGCGATCTTCTCGCACGATCCGGGGTCGGCACCGCCGAGTCGTCCGATGAGCAGCGCATCATGCAGCCGTGAGCTGGCGATCGCTGCGCGCCACCGGCCAGGCTGGCCAGGCCTATCGCCAGGTCGCAGTCGTCGATCTCGGGTCCAACTCGTGGCGCCTGGTCGTCTTCACCTACGCCGGGCCCGATCAGCCCCGGTGGTGGAAGCTCACCGACGAGCTCTATGAGACGGTCCGCATCGGGGCCGGACTCGCCGCCTCCGGGCGTCTGAGCTACGAGGCGATCGGCCGCGGCCTCGAGACGCTGGGTGTCTTCGCCCGCTTCTGCCGCGCCAACCACCTTGCCCCCGAGGACGTCCACGTCGTCGCCACCAGCGCGATCCGCGACGCGGCGAACGGCGCGCAGTTCCTCGCCGATGCCGAGAGCGCCACTGGGCTGACGATCGAGACCCTGTCGGCGCACGACGAGGCGCGGTTCGGCTACGTGGCGGCAGTCAACACGACCACGCTCACCGACGGCGTCGTGCTCGACATCGGCGGCGGCAGCATGCAGCTCATCCGCGTCGAGAACCGCCTCGCGACGGAGATGGTCTCCTTTCCGCTCGGCGCCGTCCGGATCACCGAGCAGTTCCTGGCCGGCGACGGACCGGCAAAGAAGAAGGACCTATCGCGGCTCCGTGAATATGTGACGGAGACGCTGTCCGGGCTGGACTGGCTGGCCTCGTCGGGCAAGCGGATGGTCGGAATCGGCGGTGCCGTGCGCAACCTCGCGGCCGCCGCCCAGGCCGCCGGCGGCTCGCTTGACCTCGGCGTGCAGGGGTTCGTCATCACGCCGAAGGTCCTGTCCGGCCTCGCCGCCGAGCTGGCGTCGTCCTCGGTCGACGCGCGCGGCGAGATGCCCGGCGTCAAGCCGGGCCGCGGCGACATCATCCTCGCCGCCGCCGTCGTCCTCGACACCGTCGTCGGGCTCGGCAACTTCGACGGGATCGAGGCGACCGAGGCCGGCCTGCGCGAGGGCGTGTTCTTCGCCCGCACCCTGCTCGATCCGGCGCGACCGCTGTTCGACGACGTGCGCACCGCCGCCGTGCACAACCTGGCGATCCAGTACGAGTCGGACATGGTCCACGTCGAGCACGTGGCCAAGCTGTCGCTGCAGATGTTCGACTCGCTCGTCGCCGGCGGACTGTTCGCCGCCGGTGAGGGTGAGCGGCAGCTGCTGTGGGCCGCCTCGATGCTCCACGACGTCGGCATGACGATCTCCTACGACGATCACCACAAGCACTCGCGATATCTCATCGAGAGCGCCGAGCTGCCGGGCTTCGATCCGCGCGAGCGGGCGCTGATCGCCCAGATCACCCGGTATCACCGCAAGGGCGTCCCGAAGCTGGGCGCGATCGAGGCGCTCACCCGGGAGGGCGACGAGCAGCTGCTCGACCGCTGTGCGGTCATCCTCCGGCTCGCCGAGCACCTCGAGCGCGGGCGCGACCAGTCGGTCTCCGAGGCCCACCTCGACACCAACGGCGACGGCGTCGATCTGCACCTCAAGGCCGGCGGCGACCTGACCCTGCCGCGGTGGAGCGTCGAGCGCTACGGCGACGACGACGCGTTCGAGCGCGTGTTCGATCGCCGGCTGCTGATCGGCTGAACCGGCAGTGAGGTACGTTGCCGGCCGTGACCGCTGCGCGCCGCGTCTCGCTACCGACGGTGGCTCGCGAATGGACGCGGATCGGGATCACCGGCTTCGGTGGCCCGCCGGCTCACATCGCGCTGCTGCGCGAGCTCGTGGTCACGCGGCGCGCCTGGATGGATCCACGCGCCTTCGAGGACGCCAACGCCGCCTGCGGGCTGCTGCCCGGGCCCGCCTCGACCCAGATGGCGATCTACTGCGCCTACCGAGCGGGCGGCGCGGCCGGCGCGGTGATCGGCGGCGTCGGGTTCATCGCCCCGGCGGTGATCGTCATCCTCGCGCTGTCGGCGGTCGTGCTCGGTCACGCCCCGCCGCTGTGGGTCCGCGGTGCCGGAGCCGGAGCCGGTGCGGCGGTGGGAGCCGTCGCGTTGCACGCCGCCCGCGGCCTGCTCGGACCGAGCCTGGAGCGCGCCCGCGAGCGCCGGGGCGTGGCGCCGTGGACCGCGTATCTCGTCGCCGCCGCCGCCGCGGCGGTGCTGATCGGCCCCTACCTCGTGCTCGTGCTGCTCGCCTGCGGGCTCGTCGAGCTCGTCCGCCGCCGTCCTGCGGGCGGGTTCGGGAACCTCGGGTCCGGCGCGGGCTCGGTGGCGCTCATACCGGCCACGGTCGCGCTCGGCGGGTTCGGCGCCCTGGCGTGGACGGCACTGAAGGTCGGGGCGCTGTCGTTCGGCGGCGGGTTCGTGATCATCCCGCTCATGCAGGGCGACGCGGTCACGGTCAACCACTGGATGACCAATGCCCAGTTCCTCAATGCGGTCGCGCTCGGCCAGATCACGCCGGGGCCAGTCGTCGCCACCGTCGCCGCGGTCGGCTACGCCGCCCACGGGCTGGCCGGCGGGGTGATGGCGGCCGCGATCGCGTTCGCGCCGTCATTCGCGTTCGTGCTGCTCGCCGGGCGCCGGTTCGACGGCCTGCGCGAGCTGCCGGCGCCGCGGGCATTCCTCGACGGCGCCGGGCCGGCCGCCATCGGGGCGATCGGCGGCGCCGCGATCACCCTCGCGCTCGCGCTGTCCGACGCGTGGCAGCTAGCCGTGCTCGCCGCCGCAATCGTCGCGCTGATCGGGATGCGCCGGAGCGTCGTGGCGACGCTCGTCGGCGCCGCAGTCATCGGGGTCGCGCTGGCGCTGCTCGGCGCCCCGGTGCCGTAAGTGGTTCACCGAAGCTGCACGCCGCCGCGGGCCGGCCGGCCTACGCTCGGTGCCCGATTGTCTCTGCACCAGGTCGCTGACCGACGTTGACGAGGCGTCGTACAGTGTGGGCATGCTCTGGCTCCTGCGTCACGCCGAAGCCGCCGACGGGACCCCGGACGATGAGCGTCCGTTGACCGAGCGGGGGATCATGCAGGCGCAGGACGTCGGCCGGGCGCTCGAGCAGCTCGGGATCGTGGTCGATGCCTGCCTGTCGAGCCCCAAGCTGCGCACCCTGCAGACGGCGCAGCACGCCTGCGCGCCGATTGGCGTCGAGGTGACGATCGATCCTCGGCTGTCCGGCGAGCCGTTCGACGCCCACGACCTCGTCGCCGGCCTGGGCGAAGTGCTGCTCGTCGGCCACGATCCGTCCTTCACGCTCACCGTGCACCACCTCACCGGCGCCCAGGCGCGGATGAAGAAGGGCGGTCTGGCCGGCATCGCCAAGGGCGAGCTGATGGTGCTCCTACGTCCCTCCGAGTTGAGCGCGATCGCCGCCGGCCAGAGGGTGGCGTGACGGACCTCGGCTCCGAGCTGCACGACGCGCCCGAGCGCACCCGCCACGACGGCGACGGACCCGATCTGCGGGACCGCTCGCTCTACATCAACCGCGAGCTGTCCTGGCTGGACTTCAACGACCGGGTCCTGCAGCTCGCCGAGGACGAGTCGCTGCCGATCATCGAGCGGCTGAAGTTCCTCGCCATCTTCGTCACCAACCTCGACGAGTTCTTCATGATCCGGGTGGCCGGCGTTCACGATCAGGTCGACGCTCGCATCGACGCCCGCGGCCCCGATGGGCTGAACCCGACCGAGGTCCTGGCCGGCATCCACGATCAGGTCCGCGACCAGGACCGCCGCCACGCCGAGCAGTTCACCAACGTCGTCTCGCCCGAGCTGCGCGAGCACGGCGTCCGGATCGTCAGCTGCGACGAATCCGGAGCCCCCGCCGAAGCGATCGAGCGCCACTTCCGGGAGCAGATCTTTCCCGTGCTCACACCCCTCGCCGTCGGTGCCGGCCGCCCGTTCCCGTACATCTCAAACCTGTCGTTGAGCCTGATCGTGCGCCTGCACGACCCCGACTCCGACCAGGAGGCGTTCGCGCGGGTCAAAGTGCCCAAGGAGGTGCTGCCGCGCTTCGTCGAGATCGAGAAGGACACGTTCATCCCGCTCGAGGACATCATCGCCCGGCACCTCGACGCGCTGTTCGCGGGCATGCAGATCGTCAGCTACGACTTCTTCCGCGTCACCCGGGACGCCGACTTCGAGATCAACGACGAGGCCGATGACCTCCTCCAGGCGGTCGAGGACGAGTTGCGTCGACGGCGCTTCGGCGAGGTGGTCCGGCTCGAGGTCGGCGCCCGCATGGATCCGGCGCTCCGCAACCGGCTGATCGAATGGCTCAACGTCGACGAGGTTCAGGTCTATGACGTCGACGGGCTGCTCGACCTCGGCGACCTGTGGCAGATCGCGTCGGTCAAGGACCGCCCGGATATTCGCTGGCCGGGCTGGACGCCTGTCACTCAGCCAGGATTGGTCACCGCCCCGACGGATGGCGATGCCCAACCGGACATGTTCGCGATGATGCGCGCCGGCGACGTCCTGGTCCATTACCCGTACCAGTCGTTCATGACGAGCGTCGAGCGACTCGTCCAGCAGGCCGTCGACGACCCGAACGTACTGGCGATCAAGATGACGGTCTACCGGACCTCCGACGATTCGGCCCTGGTGCCGTCGCTGATCGAGGCCGCCGAGAAGGGCAAGCAGGCCGTCTGCCTGGTGGAGCTCAAGGCGCGGTTCGACGAACGCCAGAACATTCGCTGGTCACGGGCACTGGAGGAGGCGGGCGCGCACGTCGTCCACGGCATCCCCGGGCTCAAGACCCACGCCAAGGCAATCCTCATCGTCCGGCGCGAGCGCGGCTCGGTGCGCCACTACGTGATGATCGGGACCGGGAACTTCCACGCCAAGAACGCGCGGGTGTACGAGGACTTCGGGTTCTTCACCACCGACCGCGAAATCGGGGAGGAGGTCGCCTACCTGTTCAACACGCTCACCGGGTACGGCCATCCCGCGCCTCAGCGCAAGACGCTGGTGGCCCCTACCTGGATGCGCCAGCCCCTGATCGATGAGATCGACCGCACGATCGACGCGCACCACGACGGGCAGGACACTCGGATCGTGATGAAGATGAACGCGCTCGTCGACCAGAAGATCATCGAGGCGCTGTACCGCGCCTCGGCCGCCGGGGTACCGATCGCGCTCAACGTGCGCGGCATCTGCTCGCTGGTGCCCGGGATCGAGGGGGTGAGCGAGACGATCGAGGTCGTGTCGGTGGTCGGGCGCTTCCTCGAGCACTCGCGGGTGTACTCGTTCCACCGCGGCGACGAGCACATGTACTACATCGGGTCGGCCGACCTGATGCCGCGCAACCTCGACACGCGGGTCGAGCTGCTCGTCCCGATCGAGCGGCCCGAGCTCCAGGCCGAACTGCAGGACACGCTCGACCGCTGCTTCGCCGACGACACCTATGTCTGGACGCTCGGACCCGACCGCGCCTGGACCCGGCGCGAGGGCGGCACGCGCAGCGTCCACGCCGAGCTGATGGAGCGGACGCTGGCCTGGGCGGCCAGCGCCGCCAGCTGACGTACCCTTTCGCGCCACGTGCACAGCGATCTCCTGCTCGTGATCGTCATCGTCGCGGCGGCGGCGTTCGACTTCACCAACGGCTTTCACGACACCGCCAACGTCGTGGCCTCCTCGATCTCCACCCGGGCGCTCTCGCCGCGCACGGCGATCACCCTCGCCTCGGTGCTCAACTTCGTGGGCGCCTTCATCTCACTCAAGGTCGCGGCGACGGTGGCCACGGGGATCATCGACGCCACCCAGGTCACCGAGACGATCGCCTTCGCCGGGCTGATCGGCGCGATCGCCTGGAATCTGCTCACCTGGGCCTACGGGCTTCCCTCGAGCTCATCGCACGCGCTGATCGGCGGCGTCGTTGGCGCCATGCTGGCCGCCGTCGGCAGCGGCGGCGTCAAGTTCGGTGGCCTCGTCAACAAGGTCATCGTCCCGGCACTCATCTCTCCGGTCGCCGCGTTCATCGTCGCCGGCCTGGGCATCATCGTCATCTACCGGGTGTTCGGGCGCCGGCGCCCCGGGGCGGTGACCCGCGGCTTCCGCCTCGGCCAGATCGTGTCCAACTCGGCGCTGGCGATCGCCCACGGGACCAACGACGCACAGAAGACGATGGGCGTCATCACGCTGGCGCTCGTCGCCCACGGGTCGCTGGACGCCAAGCACGCGACCGTCCCGGCCTGGGTCGTCGTGCTGTCGGCGACGGCCATCTCCCTCGGCACCTATGCCGGCGGCTGGCGGATCATCCGCACCGTCGGCAGCCGGATCATCAAGATGGACTCGGCCCAGGCGTTCTCGGCCCAGGCGTCGGGCGCCGCGGTCATCCTCGTCTCATCGCACCTCGGCTACCCGCTGTCCTCGACGCACGTCATCTCCGGGGGCGTGATGGGCGCGGGCGCGGCCAAGCGCCTGTCCGCGGTTCGCTGGGGCGTGGCCGGCACGATCGTGCTGGCGTGGGTGATCACGCTGCCGACCGCCGGCCTGTTCGGGGCCGGCGCCTACGCGCTCGCCGCCGCGTTCGGCACTGGGGTGCTCGGCCCCCTGCTCATCCTCGTGATCGGGATCGGAGGGCCGGTCTCGATGGCGCTCGCGACCCGCCGCCGTCGCCTGACGGAGACCGCGAGCGCCTGAGGCGCGTTCGGGCGCGCGTGAGTCCGGTGGGGTGCGGGTCAGCCGCCGGTCGGCGCGGTCGCCGGCCGAACGCCGAGCTTGACCTTGATGCCTTTGGCCTGACCGGATCGCTTGACCGTCAGGGTGACGGTCTGGCCGGCCGAGTAGTTGCCAATCATCGCGATGAACGCGTCGGTCGAGGCGACGGCCTTGCCGTCGATCGCGGTGATCAGGTCGCCCGGCTGGAGGCCGGCGGCGGTCGCCGGGGTGTTCGGCTGCACGACGCTGATCTGGGCGCCGCCGGTCGAGGCGGGGGCCAGCTCGACCCCGACGAAGGCGTGCTGCACCTTCTTGCCGGAGATGATCTGGTTGGCGACCTTGGCGTCGGTGTTGATCGGTGTGGCAAAGCCGACGCCCGAGCTCGAGCCCTCGCCCTGGGCGGTCGTGTTGTTGGTCTCGATCTGATCGTTGAGGCCGAGCACGTGAGCGCTGGCGTCGAGCAGGGGGCCGCCCGAGTTGCCGGGGTTGATCGCCGCGTCAGTCTGGATCGCGCCGAGGATCTGGTACATGTTGGGCGCCCTGATGCTGCGGCCTGTCTGGCTGACGATGCCGGCGGTGGTGGTCTCCTGGAGGGTGAACGGGCTGCCGATCGCCACCACCGGATCGCCCACCTGGGCGTCGTTGGAGTTGGCCAGCGGAATCGGATGCAGCTCCGAGGCGGGCACGTCGACCTTGATCACGCCGACGTCGGTCGACGGATCGGTGCCGATCAGCTTCGCCGGGACGATCCGGCCGTCCTGGAAGGTGACCTTGATCGCAGTCGCGCCGGTCACGACGTGCTCGTCGGTGAGGATGTAGCCATTCGAGTTGTAGACGACGCCGGCGCCCTCGCCCATCTGCTTCTGACTCTGCCCCCCGCCGCCGAGCAAGCCGAGGCTCGGTGACTGACCCTGGGACGTGACGAGGATGTCGACGACGCCGGGGCTCGCCGACTTGTAGATCTGGTTGATGGTCATCCCACCGGTTGACTTGAACGACGCCGGCTCACTCTGGCCGCCGCCCTGCTGGACGACGGTCGTCGTGGTCACGGAGTGCGTCGAATTGCTGCTGCTGGCGATCACCAGCGCGATGACTCCCCCCGCTATGGCGCCGCCGATGATCGGAACCCATCGGCTGAGACTGCTCATGGCTCTAGTTCTCTCTCCTGGAAGACATCATTTGCGTGCATCTCATGACAACAGCTACCCGTGAGGGCCGTTTCAGAATTCAGGAAGAAGTCTGTAAGAGGCCCGTCGGGCGCCGTCGGGCGCCGTACCTATGACCGTTCGCCGAGAATCTCGCGCAGCCGCGCGGCTTCTCGGTCCGGGCTGTCCCGCAGGCGCTCCCACGTCACCCTCATGGTGGCATACCCGATTTTGAGCATCTCCGCGTCACGGTCGCGATCATCGGCGAACGCTGTTCGGTCGTTGTGGAACGCCCAGCCGTCGAGCTCGACGATCAGCTTCTGGTCGGCGAACAGCACATCGACCTCGCGGCCGTTAAGGTGGACATTGAATTGGGGCGTGGGAAGGCCGTAGCGGATGACGAAGGCCAGGAAGCGATCCTCGAACTCCGAGCGCGTCGGGCCGTGCGGCTCGTGGACGAACGGCTTCAATTTCGCCGCCCCGGGGTGGTGGGGGCACCGGGCGAGGAGGTCGGTGAGCGTCGCGAGATGGACATAGCCGTCGCGCCGGGCGTCGTTGACCATCCGGGTGAACTCCCGGCTCGGCGTGTCGGGGCCGATGTCCAGGAGCGTCCGGGCGGGGCTGGTGACGCGGATGCCGAGCTGGCGTCGGGTGTCGACGCGCGTTAGCGTCGTGCAGCGATGGGTGGCGATCCCAGGCCGCCGTCGATCGACAGCGGCGGTGACCTCGATCGGCATCGTCCAACGCTGCGTCATCCCCCACAGCGTCGCCGCTGAGGAATGGCTCAGGACCGCGGTCGGACCGCAGGCCAATACCGCTGCCGCGGCTCGAGCCGTGGGGTCGTCTCGCCCCGGAGCGACGGCGTACACGCCGGCAAAGACGGCCACGAAGGAGCCGTTGGCCAAGCGCGCTGCGATCGCGCCCCGGCCGAGTCCGATCTCCAGCAGTTGAGCGCGCGTGACGTGCCCGTACTGTCGCCGGGCGAGGGCCCGCAGCCGCCGATTCAGCTCGCCTTGCTGGATTTTGCAGCTCTCACCTGCATTTTTCCGCACACCCCCCAAGAGCCTGTGGGATCGGCGGCTTCACCCCCCCCGAACTAAGCCGATTTTTCGGCCGCCGCCAGCGTCACGAAGTAGTCCAGGGCCTCGGGGTTGGCCAGCGACTCGCGGGAGGCCGCCTCATCCACCGGCGTACCCATGAGGATCCGCTTGACCGGCACCTCGAGCACCTTCCCGGACAGCGTCCGGGGCACGGCGGCGATCTGCCGGATCTCATTGGGCACGTGCCGGGGCGAGCAGTCCTCGCGGACCCGCCGGCGGATCTCGCCGACGAGCCCGTCGTCGAGCGAGGCGCCGTCGCGGAGCACGACGAACAGCGGCATCCAGCCATCGGTCCCCTCGCGCGGCAGATCGACCACCAACGCGTCGACGACGGCATCGACGTCGAGCACCGCCCGGTAGATCTCGCTCGTCCCCATTCGCACCCCGCCGCGGTTGATCGTCGAATCGGACCGCCCGTAGATGATGGCCGTCCCCCGGGGGGTGATCTCGATCCAGTCGCCGTGACGCCACACCCCGTCGTACATCGAGAAGTAGGAGTCCCGCAACCGCGCGCCGTCGTCGTCGCCCCAGAAGAACACCGGCATCGACGGCATCGGCTCGGTGATGACGAGCTCCCCGACCTCGCCGACGAGCGGCTGCCCGTCCGGATCCCACGCCTGCACGGCCGCCCCGAGCGAGCGCGCCTGGAGCTCGCCGAGGTACACCGGCAGGACCGGCACCCCCCCGACGAACGCCGTGCACAGGTCGGTGCCGCCGGAGGTGGAGAACAGCCACGTGTCGGCGCCGAGCTGGTCATAGACCCACTGAAACCCCTCGGGCGACAGCGGCGAACCGGTCGAACCCACCGCCCGCAGCGCCGACAGGTCGCGCCCATCGCCCGGGACGACCTCGGCCTTCATGCAGGACGCGATGTACGCCGCGCTCGTCCCGAACGTCGTCACGCCCGCGTCCTGCGCGAGGTCCCACAGCACGCCGAGGTCCGGGTATCCGGGGTTGCCGTCGAACAGCACGATCGACGCGTCGGTCAACAGCACCCCGACGAGGAAGTTCCACATCATCCAGCCGGTCGTCGAGAACCAGAACACCCGGTCGCCGGCCTGGGCGTCGAGATGAAGGTTCTGCTTCTTGAGCTGCTCGAGCAGGATCCCGCCCTGGCCGTGGACGATCGGCTTGGGCAGCCCGGTCGTGCCCGAGCTGTAGAGCACCCACAGCGGGTGATCGAATGCCAGCGCCGCGAACGACGGCTCGGCCCCCTCAGGACCGAGGAACCCGTCCTCCCAACCGGTCCCATCGAGATACCCGAAGCGCACGACCCGCTCCAGGCCCGGCAGCTCGGCGGCGATTCGCTTCACGATCGCATCGCGCTCGAAGTCCTTGCCGCCGTAGCGGTAGCCGTCCACGGTCAGCAGCACCTTCGGCGTCACCTGGGCGAAGCGATCGATCACGCTGCGCGCCCCGAACTCCGGCGCCGACGAGGACCACACCGCCCCGATCGACGCGCACGCCAAGAAGGCGGCGACGGCCTCGGGGATGTTCGGCATGTAGGCGACCACCCGATCACCCTCCACCACGCCGAGCGCCCGCAGCCCGTGCGCGATCCGCGCCGTCTCCGCCGTCAGCCGCCCCCATGTCCACTCACCGAGGCCCGGGCGCACCTCGGAGGCGTGTCGGATTGCCACCGCATCGGCATCCTTGCCCCGGAAGACGTGTTCGGCGTAGGAGATCCGCGAACCGGGGAACCACTGCGCGCCGGGCATCGACCTCTCGGCGAGCACCACATCA
The DNA here is from genome assembly GCA_036509295.1 of Solirubrobacteraceae bacterium. Classification (GTDB taxonomy): domain Bacteria; phylum Actinomycetota; class Thermoleophilia; order Solirubrobacterales; family Solirubrobacteraceae; genus Palsa-465. The sequence continues at coordinate 12,863 of DATCFW010000545.1, forward strand.
CCGCCCGCGGAGAACCGCACGTCGAAGAACGCCGCGATCGTCGCCCAGAACTCCCCCAGCGCATCGACGGACCACTCCCACAGCTCCGCATAGGAGCCGAACGTCAGGCCCCGCTCGGCGGCCAGCCACTCCGTGTAGCGCGTCAGCGTCGCCGCGGCGATCCGCTCCGCCGACGGCTCCCACAGCATCACGGGCGAGTCGCTCACGACCCGGAACAATAGACTCGGCACGATGATCGCGACCACGTTGGCCGGCGTCACGCTGCCCGATCACGCCGGGCGTGCGGTCACCCTGGGGGAGCTGTGGGGCGAGCGGCCGGCGGCGCTCGTGTGGCTGCGCCACTACGGTTGCATGTACTGCCGCGCCCACGCCGTCGCCCTCCAGCGGGCCCGCCCCGAGTTCGAGCAGGCGGGTCTCACGGTGACCCTGATCGGCATGGGCACCGCGCAGGACGCCGCCACCTTCCGCCGCCAGCTCGCGCTCGACATCGCGGTGCTGGCCGACGGCGCCGGTGAGAGCTATCGCGCCGCCGGCGCCAAGACCGGCGGGGTCATCGACCTGGTTGGTCCCAAGGTGGTGCTGCGAGCCGTCCCCACCCTGCTCAAGAGCCGGGTCGGCCAGGGCCGGACGGTCGGGAACCCGGCTCAGCTCGGCGCCGCCGCGGTCATCGCCCCCGGCGACGAGGTGCTGTTCGCCCACGCCGCGCGCGACGCCAGCGACAACGCCGCCCCGGCGGCGCTGCTCGGCGCCGTCGCGCCGGCCCGATGAAGCTCCTCGCTCCGTTCACCGGCACGGTGGTCGCCATCCCCGCGGCGGCCGACCAGCACGTCGCCGCCGGCGAGCCGGTCGTGGTGATCGAGGCGATGAAGATGGAGCACGAGGTCGTCGCCGAGCGCGATGGCGTCGTCGCCGAGCTGGCCGTCACCACCGGTGAGACTGTGTCGGAGGGCCAGCTGCTGGTCGTGCTCACGCCCGGCCCCGGCCCCTCCCGGAGTGATGGCGCCGCGGTCGAACCCGAGGCCGCCGCTGAGCGCGACGACCTCCATGCCGTTCACGAGCGCCACGACCTCGGCCGGGACCACCGGCGCCCCGACGCCGTCGCCAAGCGCCACGAACTCGGGCGGCGCACCGCCCGCGAGAACCTCGACGATCTGCTCGACCCCGGCACGTTCGTCGAGTACGGCCCGCTCATATACGCCGCCCAGGAGCAGCGTCGCCACCGGCAGGAGCTGATCGAGCGCACGCCCGCCGACGGCCTCGTCGGCGGGATCGGTGCCGTGGACGGGGATGCGGTGGTGGCGATGTCCTATGACTACACCGTCCTCGCCGGCACCCAGGGCATGCGCAACCACCAGAAGAAGGACCGGCTGTTCGAGATCGCGCACCGCCGGCGCCACCCGGTGGTGCTGTTCGCCGAGGGCGGCGGCGGGCGTCCCGGGGACGTCGACATGCCGGTGATCGCCGGCCTGGACTGTCGCGCGTTCGCGCTGTTTGCGCAGCTCTCCGGGCTGGTGCCGCTGATCGGGGTCGCCTCGGGCTACTGCTTCGCCGGCAACGCGGCGCTGCTCGGCTGCTGCGACGTCGTCATCGCCACCGAGGACGCGAGCATCGGAATGGGCGGGCCGGCGATGATCGAGGGCGGCGGCCTCGGCACCTTTGCGCCCCCGGATGTCGGTCCGATCGACGTCCAGTACGAGAACGGCGTCGTCGACCTGCGCGTCGCCGACGACGCCGCGGCGGTCGCCGCCGCCCGGCGCTACCTCAGCTACTTCGGCCGCCGGCCGCCGGCGGCCACGGCCACGGTGCCCGATCAGACGCGACTGCGCGACCTCATCCCCGCCAACCGCAAGCGGATCTACGCGATCCGCGAGGTGATCGAGACACTCTGCGACGAGGCGTCGGTGTTGGAACTGCGCCGGGGCTTCGGGCCCGGCATGGTCACCGCGCTGGCGCGCGTGGATGGGAGGGCGCTGGGCGTGATCGCCAACGACCCGTCGCATCTGGGTGGCGCGATCGACGCGCCCGGCGCGGACAAGGCGGCGCGCTTCGCCGGGCTGTGCGACGCGTTCGGACTGCCGCTGCTGTTCCTCGCCGACACGCCCGGCTTCATGGTCGGTCCCGATGCCGAGCGGACCGCGACCGTGCGCCACTTCGCGCGGATGTTCGTCACCGGGGCCAACCTCAGCGTCCCCACCGGAACCGTCGTGCTGCGCAAGGGGTACGGGCTCGGCGCCCAGGCGATGGCCGCCGGCGGGTTCAAAGCGCCGCTGTTCACCGTGGGCTGGCCAACCTCGGAGTTCGGGGCGATGGGCCTGGAGGGGTCGGTCAAGCTCGGCATGCGTCGCGAGCTGGAGGCGATCGAGGACGCCGACGAGCGCGAGCGCGTCTATCAGGCGGCCGTCGCCGCCGCCTACGAGCGCGGCCGCGGGGTCAGCATGGCGTCCTACTTCGAGATCGACGACGTCATCGATCCGGTCGACACCCGTCGCTGGATCGCCACGCTATTCGATGACGCAAGCCCGGCGTGGTGGCAGACGCCGGGCAAACGCCGCCCGAACGTCGACGCCTGGTAACCGATCAGCGCGGCGCGTCGTCAGCCCGCGCCGCAGCGCTCGCAGGCGCCGCGCAGCAGGACCTCGTGGCTGTCGACGGTGATCCCGAGCCGGTCTGACAGCCGGCTGATCGCGCGCTCCAGCCCGGGATCGTCGAACGCCACCAGCTCGCCGCACTGACCGCAGACGAGGTGGTGATGGTGATGGCCGCTGGGCTCGACCGGCTCAAACCGGGCCTCGCCCTGCCCGGTCACGACCCGCTCGGCCAGCCCGCGGGCTACGAGCAGCTCGAGCACGCGGTAGATGCTCGCCCGCGCGATTCTCCGGCCCTGCTTGCGCAGCTCGGTTTCGATCTCGGCGGCGCTAAGCGCGCACTCCTGCTCGCTGAGCACGTCGATGATGCGATCCCGGGCGCCGCCGCGGTGCAAGCCCGCGGTGGCCAGGTCGCCGTAGACGTAGCGGATCCACTCGCGGGTGGCCATGCGGGCAACTCTAGCGTCCAGGAGAGTAAGAATGAGAATAAGACTCAATCTCATTTCTGTGGTAGGTTGGGCGCGTGCGACGAGCCGCGGCCACCCTCGCCGGCGTGACCCGCGCCGGCGTGACCCTCGCCGGCGTGACCCGCGCCGGCGTGACCCTCGCCGGCGTCGCCCTGGTCCTGTCGGGATGCGGCGCCGGGAGCGTGGGGACGATCGGCGGCCGGGTCCGCATCGTCGCCGCCGAGAACTTCTGGGGGAGCATCGCGCGCCAGATCGGCGGCGCCCATGCCGACGTCCAGAGCATCATCGTCAACCCCGCCCAGGACCCCCACTCCTACGAGCCGACCACCGGTGACGCGCGGACGATGGCCACGGCGCAGCTGGCGATCGTCAACGGGGTCGGGTATGACCCGTGGGCGCCCAAGCTGCTCGCCGCCAACCCGGTGAGCGGGCGCGTCACGCTCACCGTCGGCCACCTGCTGCACCTCGTCGAGGGCGACAACCCGCACCGCTGGTATGACCCCACCGACGTCATCGCCGTGACCGCCGCGATCACCCATGACCTGCAACGGCTCGATCCCGCCGCGGCGGCGTACTTCGCCCAGCGCCGGCAGCGGTTCGAGACCCAGGGGCTCGCCACCTATCACCGACTGATCGCGCAGATCCGCGCCCGCTACGCCGGGGTGTCGGTCGGCGCGTCGGAGAGCATCTTCGCGCTCCAGTCACCGGCTCTCGGCCTTGACCTGATCACGCCGCCGAGCTTCATGAAGGCGATCAGCGAGGGCACCGAGGTCACCGCCCAGGACACGATCACCACCGAGCGCCAGCTCACCAGCCACGCGATCAAGGTGTGGGTCTACAACTCGCAGAACGTCACGCCCGAGATCCAGCGGCTCAACGCGCTGGCCCGGGCGGCGCACATCCCGATCGCCACCGTCACCGAGACCCTGTCACCCGCTTCTGACAGCTTCGAGCAGTGGCAGGCGGCTCAGCTTCAGGGGCTGGCGGCGGCACTGCACGAGGCCACCGGCCGATGACCGGCGCCCCCGCGGTCGCGATCGATCGCGTCGACGTGCAGATCGGCGGGCGCCCGATTCTCCACCACGTCTCGCTGACGATCGCGCATGGGGAATTCATCGCCGTGCTCGGGCCCAACGGCGCCGGGAAGTCGACGCTGATGAAGGCCCTGCTCGGCCTGATCGCGCCGGCTCAGGGTACGATCACCGTCCTGGGCCGCGCGCCCAAGCAGGCCCGCCCGGAGATCGGCTATCTGCCCCAGCGCCAGAGCTTCGATCAGTCGACCCGCGTGCGCGGCGTCGACCTCGTCACCCTCGGCCTCGACGGATCGCGCTGGGGCATCCCGGTCCCGCTCACCCCCGCTGCGCGCCGGCGCCGGCGCGCGGAGCGCGCGCGGGTCGACGAGGTGATCGAGATGGTCGGCGCCTCCGCGTACGCCCGCCGCGCGCTCGGCGACCTGTCGGGCGGCGAGCAGCAGCGGCTGTTGATCGCCACCGCGCTCGTGCGACACCCGCGCCTGCTCATCCTCGACGAGCCGCTCGACAGCCTCGATCTTCCCAACCAGGCGTCCGTGGCCGCGCTCGTCGGACGGATCGCGCATGAGCAGCACGTTGCCGTACTGCTCGTCGCCCATGACGTCAACCCGCTGGCGTCCTACCTGGACCGCGTCGTGTACCTCGGTGGCGGGCGCGCGCTCGCCGGCACCGTACCGGAGGTGATCAACGCGGCCACGCTCAGCGAGCTGTACGGGACCCACGTCGAGGTCCTGCGCGCCAGTGACGGCCGGCTCGTGGTCGTCGGCCAGCCCGAGGCGCCCCACTACCACGGCCACCGCCACCCGTGACCCCATCGGTCTCCCTGAACCCGATCGCCGACCTGCGGCAGCTGTTCACGTTCCCGTTCATGGTCAACGCCCTGGCGGCGGGGACGATCGTCGCCGTGCTCGGCGGGGTCGTCGGCTGGTACGTCGTCCTGCGGCGCGAGACGTTCGCCTCCCACACGCTGTCGGTGATGGCCTTCCCCGGCGCCACCGGCGCGGCGCTGGCCGGGCTGCCCACCTCGCTCGGCTATTATGTCGCCTGCACGGTCGCGGCGCTGGCCATCGGCCGCACCGGCCGGGGGGGACGGCGCGGGTACGGCGCACAGTCAGCGGCGATCGGCACCGTGCAGACGGTGGGACTGGCCGCCGGCTTCCTGTTCCTGTCACTCAACCAGGACGTCCTGGCCGGCCCCGAAACGCTCCTGTTCGGGACGTTCCTCGGCATCACCACCGGCCAGCTTCTCGGCCTGCTCATCGTCGCCGTCGTCTCGCTGGCCGCGCTCACCGCGCTCGCCCGGCCGCTGCTGTTCGCGTCGGTCGATCCCGAGGTCGCCCGCGCCGGCGGGATACCGGTCGCCGCGCTCGACGCCGCGTTCCTGGTGATCCTCGGCCTGGCGATCGCCGCCACCAGCCAGCTCACCGGGGCCCTGCTCGTGTTCGCGTTACTCGTCGCGCCCGCGGCCACCGCCCAGCAGCTGACGCTCAGGCCGCTCGCCGGGCTGGCGCTCAGCGTCGGCTTCGCGCTGCTGATCGCGTGGCTCGGCCTGGCGATCGCCTACTTCAGCATCTATCCGGTCGGCTTCTTCGTGACGACGCTGGCGTTCGGGCTGTACGTGGCGGCACGGGTGGCCACGGCGCGACGGCGCTGATGTTCACCCACGAGTTCGTCCGCAACGCCTGGCTCGCCGGCACCTTCATCGCGCTCGCCTGCGGGACGATCGGCTGGTTCGTCGTCGTGCGCGGACAGGTGTTCGCCGGCGACGCGCTCAGCCACGTCGCATTCGTGGGCGCGATCGCCGCCGCCGCGGTAGGGATCGACGAGCGGATCGGCCTGTTCGCGCTGACGCTCGCGCTCGCCGCCGGCATGGGCCTGCTCGGCCGCCGGGCCCAGGCCGACGACGTGACGATCGGCACTGCGTTCGCCTGGATCCTCGGGATCGGGGTGCTGCTGCTGGCCATCCTGGCGACGAGCGCCGGCGGCGCCAGTGGGATCACCACGGCCAACACGCTGTTCGGATCGATCTACTCGCTGAGCGCCGGGGGCTCAGTGGTCGCCGCGGTGGTGGCGCTGGCCGCGACGGCGGTGGTGCTCGCCGTCACCCGGCCGCTGCTGCTCAGCACCCTGGACCCCGACGTGGCGACCGTCCGCGGGATCCCGGTGCGCGCGCTCGGCATCGTGTTCCTGGGCGCGCTCGCGGTGATCACCGCCCAGAGCACCGAGGCAGTCGGAGCGCTATTGCTGCTCGGCCTGATCGCCGCCCCGGCGGGCGCCGCCACCCGGCTCACCGCCCGCCCGTACCTCGGAATGGCGTTGTCCGGGGCGATCGCGGTGGGCGCGATGTGGGGCGGCCTGGCGCTCAGCTATGCGATCACGTCACTACCGGCGAGCAGCGCGATCATCGGCCTGGCCGCCGCCGCGTACGCGGCCGCGACGGTCGCGGCCGGCGTTCAGCGCCGGCGGAACCGGATTACCTGAGGTCCGGCGGGCATGCTCGAGCGGGAGTCGTTGCCCGAGCCGCCGCCGGCACCCCAGGTTGCGGGGAGAGTTCTCCGCCGCTGGCGACGAGGCGCACATTCGTCGCAGTCGGCCGACGCCCGGAGACGGCGGTGGGTGAGACACGGCGCGGGGATGCCTGAGCCAAACCCGCCGTCGCCTCGGATTGAATGGCGCCGGCACGACATGACTTCAGCGTACGTTTCGAGCCGTCAGCTTTTCGTAAGAGGATTCTGAGGATCGCCTGATAGCGAGGACACGCGCTCCGGGGCCGGCGCGCGTACCGCCTCGGCGTGCCGGGCGCGGGACGATTTGGGCGCCGGGCGCCGCGGAATCGAGACGTGGACCTCGAGCCCGCCGGTGGCTGGAGCGACCAGGCTGGCGTTGCCGTTGTGGGCCGCGGCGATCGACCGCACGATCGACAGCCCCAGCCCGAATCCGCGGGGCGAGCGATCAAGGCGGCGGAACGGCTCGGCCAGCTCGCCGACCCGCTCGGGATCGATCATCGGCCCGCCGTTGGCGACGATCAGCTGTACCTGATCGCCGGCGCTGCGGGTCCTCACCTCGAGGTAGCCGCCGGGCTCGTTGTGATGGATCCCGTTGTCCACGAGATTGGCGATCAGTCGCTCGAGCAGGCCGGGGTCACCGGCGGTCCATGCCGGTTCGAGGTCATCGCGGATCTGGACGTGGGCCTGGAGGGCCCGCGCCCACAGGTCGGTGATGCAGTCCGCCGCGATCGCGGCGATGTCGACGGGCTCCTCGTGGCCGGCGGCCGCCTCGCTGCGGGCGAGCAGCAACAGGCTGGCGATCAGCCGCTCGCACCGATCCACGGTGTCACGGACGGCCTCCCCCATCTCGCGCAGCTCCGCAGTGCTCGCGTCGGGATCGGCGAGAGCGACATCGACCTCGGTCCGCATGATCGCCAGCGGCGTCCGCAGCTCGTGGGAGGCGTTGGCCACGAAGTGGCGCTGGCTGGCGAAGGTGCCGTCGAGCCGGGTCAGCATCCGGTCAAAGGTGTCGGCCAGCTCCTTGAGCTCGTCCGCCGGGCCGTGCAACGCGATCCGCTCGCCGAGGTTCTCCCCGGACACACGCTGCGCCGTCGCGATGATCTTGCGCAAGGGACCCAATGCGCGACCGGCGAGCAGCCAGCCGATGCCGACCGAGATCGCCGTCATCACCAGCAGCGCCACCGCGTACTCGATCAACAGCCGGTGCAGCGCCCCACCGAGGATCTGGTTCTCGACGGTGTGGATGAGCTTGCCGGTCGGAGATCCGGGGGGGAAGCCGAACTCGCCGCGCACGGGATGGATGCCGAGCCTCAGCAGCTCGGCCCGGAGGCTGTGATGGGTGCGCAGGTTGCTGCGGACGAACAGGTAGCCGACGGTGAGCAGGCCGGCGCCGGTGATGAGGAAGACGGTGCCGTAGAGCGCCGTCAGCCGGAGCCGGATGGTCCGGGCCGGGGCGTGCGGCCGGCCGGGTCGCGGCCGGCGATGGCCGTGCAGGAGACGCCGCCACGGCGGCGTCACGCCATCCGGTACCCCACTCCGATCACTGTCTGCACCACCGCCGGCTCGCCCAGCTTCCGGCGCAGCGTCATGATCGTCATCCGCACGACGTTGGTGAACGGATCGGTGTGCTCGTCCCATACGCGTTCGAGCAATTGCTCTGCCGAGACGGTAGCGCCGTCAGCGGCCATCAGCGCCTCCAGGACGGCGAACTCCTTGCGCGCGAGCTCCAGCTCATTGCCGTCGCGCGTCAACCGGCGTCGCGCCGGGTCGAGCTCGAGGTCGCCGTGGCGGAGCACCGGCGGCCGGCTCGGCGAGGTCCGCCGGGACAGCGCGTGGATCCGCGCCACCAGCTCGGCGAAGCGAAATGGCTTGGCGAGGTAGTCGTCGGCGCCCAGCGAGAGCCCCTCGATCACGTCCTCGAGCGCCCCGGCGGCGGTCAGCATCAGGATCCCGGTATCCGGACGCTCGTCGCGTACCGCCTTGCAGACGTCGTCCCCGTGGACGCCGGGCAGATCCCGGTCCAGGACCAGGACGTCGTAGCGGACGACGCGGGACTTGACGAGCGCCTGCTCCCCATCGGGCGCAAGATCGACCGCGAACCCCTGGCGCCGCAGTCCACGGGCGATCGCGTCGGCGAGCCGCAGTTCGTCTTCGGCAATCAGCACACGCACGCACTGAGCATGACTCGCCGCGGGTAAGAACACCATAAGAAGGGCCGGCACGACTGCCGCGGAGGGCTGGTTGAACGCTGGCGTTCAACATGACACGAAATGACGTCACAACGAATCGTGATACGGTGGGCGCGATGCCATCGCCACCGAATATCGCCGAGCGCGGGATGGCCGTCGGCCTCCGGGCGCTCAACCGCGTCGCCTCATCCGGGGCCATCGACCGCCTCGGGCTGCGCGATCCGGTCACCACCCTGATCCACGGCGCCACGAAGACGGGAGCGCGGACCGCCGCGACCGCGGGGCGCACGTTTGCCGCCGCGCAACGGTTGTCACGCCCGGCACGCCAGCCGCGCGCGCGCCAGAGCGATCTCTTCGATCTGAGTCCCTCCGACGAGCAGCTCATGTTGCGCGATTCGGTCCGGGACTTCGGGCGCGACCGGCTGCGGCCGGCGGCACTGGACGCCGACGCCGCCTGCGCCGCGCCCGCGGAGCTGCTCAGCCAATCCAACGAGCTCGGTCTGACGATGGTCGGCGTGCCCGAGGAGCTCGGCGGCGCCGTGGCAGAGCGCTCGGCCACGACCACGGTGCTGATGAGCGAGGCGCTCGCGCAGGGGGACATGGGCATCGCCGTCGCCTGCCTGGCGCCGGCAGCGGTCTCCACCGCGATCAGCCTGTGGGGCGATGCCCACCAGCAGTCCACCTACCTCCCCGAGTTCGTCGGCGAGGACGTGCCCGCGGCCGCGCTCGCGATCATGGAGCCGCGGCCCCTGTTCGATCCGTTCGCGCTGGAGACGACCGCGCGGCCCGCGGGCGGCGGGTACGTGCTCACCGGCGTCAAGGCACTCGTGCCGCGGGCCAGCGATGGCGAGGTGTTCGTCATCGCCGCCCACCTCGAGAACAGCGGACCGTCACTGTTCATCGTCGAATCAAAGACCGCGGGGATCAGCGTCGAGCCCGACCCCGGAATGGGGATTCGCGCCGCCGGCACCGGGCGGCTCATCCTCGAAGACGTCCAGCTTCCGGCGACGGCGCTGCTCGGCGGCGGCGAGCCCGACGCGTATGCCGACTGCGTCGCCCTGGGCCGCCTGGCGTGGTGCGCGCTGGCCGTCGGTACCGGCCAGGCCGTGCTCGACTACGTCACCGCCTATGTCAAGGACCGCAAGGCGTTCGGCGAGCCGATCGCCAATCGCCAGGCGGTCGCGTTCGCGGTCGCCAACATCGCCATCGAGCTCGACGGCCTGCGGCTGGCGACCTACCGCGCCGCCGCCCGCGTCGACCAGGGCCTGTCGTTTCACCGCGAGGCAACGCTCGCCCGGCGGCTGTGCGCCGACCGCGGGATGACGATCGGCTCCGAGGGCGTGCAGCTGCTGGGCGGCCACGGTTTCGTCAAGGAGCACCCGGTCGAGCGCTGGTACCGGGACCTGCGCGCCGCCGGTCTGATCGAGGGGGGCTTGCTCGTCTGATGGTTACCCACCTCCGACCCCCGACACGACGATGATCAACCTCGAGATCCCCAAGAAATTCACCGGCCTGGTCGGCCAGTCCCATCAGGTCGCGACCGAGATCTTCCGCCCCAACAGCCGCAAGTACGACACGGCCGAGCACGAGTATCCCAAGGAGCTCGACATGCTCGCCGCGCTGATCGACGGCATGCACGAGTCCGGCGCGCTCGGCGGCGCCGGCGCGGGGACGGTCGGCGGCGGGTCCAACGGATCGGGCGGCGTGAAGGCCAAAGCCGACGACGGCAGCAACCGCAACGGCTCGAACATGGCCAGCCTGCTCGGGCTGATCGAGCTGTGCTGGGGGGATGTCGGCCTGCTGCTGGCGATGCCCCGCCAGGGGCTCGGCCAGGCAGCGATCGCCGCCGTCGCCAACGAGGAGCAACTCGCGCGCTTCGGCGGCAAGTGGGCGGCGATGGCGATCACCGAGCCCGAGGCCGGCTCGGACTCGGCGGCGATCCGCACCACCGCGAACATCGACCCCGCCCACCCCGACGAGTACGTGCTCAACGGCGAGAAGATCTTCGTCACCTCGGGCGACCGGGCCGATCTCATCGTCGTGTGGGCGACGCTCGACCGCTCGCAGGGCCGCGCCGCGATCAAGAGCTTCGTCGTCGAACGCGACAACCCCGGGCTCAAGCTCGATCGCCTCGAGCACAAGCTCGGGATCCGCGCCTCGGACACCGCCAACTTCGTCCTCACCGACTGTCGGGTCCCCAAGGAGAACCTGCTCGGCGATCCGGAGATCGCCCCCAAGGGCGGCTTCTCCGGGGTCATGCAGACGTTCGACAACACCCGCCCGCTCGTCGCCGGGATGGCGGTCGGGGTGGCACGGGCGTGCCTGGAGACGACCCGCGCGCATCTCGAGGCCGCCGGGGTGCAGATCGACTACGACCGCCCGGCGCAGCTCCAGAGCGCCGCGGCCGCCGAGTTCATCGCCATGGAGGCCGACTGGGAGGCCGCCCGCCTGCTCACCCTCCAGGCGGCGTGGATGGCCGACAACCGCAAGCCTAACTCGCTCCAAGCGTCGATGGCCAAGGCCAAGGCCGGCCGGATGGGCACCGACGTTGCGCTGCGCTGCGTCGCGCTGCTCGGCGCCACCGGCCTGGGCGAGGGCGAGCTGCTGGAGAAGTGGGCGCGCGACGCCAAGATCCTCGACCTGTTCGAGGGCACCCAGCAGATCCAACTGCTCATCATCGCCCGCCTGCTGCTCGGCCGGACCTCCGCCGAGCTCAAGTAGGCAGCTCGGCGGCGGCCTCGCGCCGCAGCACGTCCCAGGCCTGGCGGACGTCTTCGATGCCGGTGTGCTGCTGGCCGATCGCGAGGCGCAGCACGTAGCGGCCGTCCAGGGCGGCGTGGGAGATGAAGATCTCGCCGCCGGCGTTCACGCGCGCCAGCAGGGCGCGGCTGCGCTCGTCGTCGCCCTCCAGACGGAAGCAGACGAGCGAGAAATGGCGCGGCGCGCACAGCTCCCAGCCGGGCTCGGCGGCCACCCAGCGCTCGAACTGCTCGGCCAGCGCGACGCCGCTGCGGACGTGGGCCTGCAGCCCGGAGCGGCCGAAGCAGCGCAGCACCGCCCACAGCTTGAGCGCTCGGAACCGCCGGCCGAGCGCCGGGCCGTACTCGCTCAGCGACAGCGCGTCCTCGGCGTCGGGCGTGCGCAGGAACTCGGGGACGAGGCTGAACGCGGCGCGCAGGTCCGCCGGCCGGCTGGTCCACAACAGCGAGCAGTCCATCGGGGTCAGCATCCACTTGTGCGGGTTGATGACCAGCGAGTCGGCGCGCTCCACCCCAGCAAACGCCCAGCGGAACTCCGGGCACACCATCGCCGTCCCGGCATACGCGGCGTCGACGTGCAGCCAGGCGCCGGCCGCCGCACAGGCGTCGGCGATCGCCGGGACCGGATCGACCGAGGCGCTGGCGGTGGTGCCGACGGTGGCGATCACGATCGCCGCATTGCTCAGATCGCCGAGCGCATCGACGCGCAACCGAAACTCCGCGTCGGTCGGCACCTCGCGGAGCTCCATTCCCACCATCCGCGCTCCCTTGGCGGCCGCGGAGTGGGTGTGCTCCGAGCACACCACCACGTTGCGGCCGGTCGCCTCGCGAGCGGCGATCATCGCCGCCATCGTGCCGGTCGAGGCGGTGTCCTCGATGTGACCGTGCCAGCCGTCGGGGAGGCCGAGCAGCTTCGCCGTCCAGTCGAGCACCACCCCCTCGAGCTCGGTGGCGGCGGGCGCGGTCCGCCACAGGAAGGAGACCGAGTTCAGCGTCGCTGCGAGCAGCTCGGCGAGGATCCCGGGCTCCGATGCGCTCGTGGCGAAGTAGGCGAAGAAGCGGGGATGCTGCCAGTGGGTGACGCCGGGCAGGAGGATCTCGTCGAGATCGCGCAGCACCGCCGAGAACGGCTCGGGCTGGTCGGGAGCCTCGCGCGGCAACCGGTCGCGGATCTCGCCCGGCGTCACCTGGGCGAGCACCGGCAGGTCTCCGACCCGTTCGAGATATGACGCCGCCCACTCGAGCGCCGCCTGGCCGTCGGACCGTAGGTCGGTCATGTGGCGGCTGCCGCCGGGAACTCATAGCGCACGCCGGTCAGCTGCTCGGACTGCTCCCACAGACGCCGCGCGCCATCCTCGTCGTAGGCTCGGCCCGCCGCGCCGACCATCCGGGGATGACCGCGGCCTTCCATCAGCCCATCGGGTCCGATGAACGCGGCACCGGGGAGGTCCGGGACCGTCGCCGCGTACAGCGCCGGCAGCGCGCCCATGTCGGCGCTCTGGGCATACAGCTTGTTGGCTGCGGCCATCGGCCACCGCTCCCAGAAATGCGCGGGACCGGCGAACTGGAGGTTGGTCGCCGCGTACCCCGGGTGCGCGGCCAGGCTGAGCAGCCGGCTGTCGGCGGCGATCGCCCGGCGCTGGAGCTCGAAGCAGAACATCAGATTGGCCAGCTTGGACTGCCCGTAGGCCAGCCAGTTGTTGTAGCCGCGCCGGCGCTGCAGATCATCGAACTTGATCGATCCCATCCGGTGCGCCGCGCTGGACAGCGTCACCACCCTCGGCGCCGGCGCCGCCGACAGCAGCGCCAGGAGCCGTCCGGTGAGCGCGAAGTGGCCGAGATGGTTGGTGCCGAACTGGCTCTCGAACCCGTCGACGGTCTCCCGCCGGGGTGGCGCCATGACGCCGGCGTTGTTGATCAGGACGTCGAGGTGGCCGGGGTCACCGGCGACGCGAGCGGCGAAGTCCCGCACGGAGGCCAGATCAGCGAGGTCGAGCTGCTCGAGCCGGACGCTCGCCGCGTCGCTAGCCGCGGCCCGCACCTGCGTCAGCGCCTGCTCTCCCTTGGTCAGGTCACGGCAGGCCAGGATCACGCCGGCACCGGCGCGAGCCAGCTCCCGGGCGGTGGCCAGACCCAGCCCGGAGTTGGCACCGGTGACGATCATCTGCCGCCCGGCCTGGTCGGCGATGTCCGCGGCTGTCCATCCGCCCGCCATCAGCTCACCGTGGCAAAGCCGATCCCGGCGCGGGTGAGCCGGTCGATGAGGGCCTGTCCCATCGCCACCGCTGGCGTCAGCTGGCCGGACCGCGCCTCCAAGTCATCGTGAGCCAGGCACAGTGCCGACTCGGCCAGCATCTTCGAGGTCTCGCCGTAGCCGGGATCGCCGCCGGTCACCTCGGTGACGATCTCGCGGCCCTGAGACTCGCCCTTGAACCGGACCGTGAACCACGCCTGGGCGCGTTGTTCAGGCGTGGGCCCGTCGCCCGGGTCCTTGAACCGCAGCAGGACGTTGCGGGTCGGCGCCAACTGGGAGAGCGCCGCCACCGTCCCGGCCCCGGCCATCAGCGCGCCCACCGTCAGGGCGCGCTTGGCGACGAGATAGTGCCCGTAGCTGAAGTCCGGCCCGTACCGGTCCAGCGCGCGAGCGGAGCGCAGGACCGTGATCGGATCGATCGTCGGGACGGGCACGACCCAGCCGCCGGCCGTGGCGTCATGGTGGGGCAGGGAGGTGACCCCCCGCACCGTCCGCCCATCCGGACCGGCCTCGAGCCGGCGGCGCTGCGCGGCAACGCTGCGGCTCTGGCGCAGCCGGGCCATGACGTGGACCGCGGAGTGGTAGGTCCCGCCCGAGATCGTGCCGCCGGCGCGGACGAACCCCTGAAGCGCGATCGGCGCGTCCTGCGGCAGCTGCTGGACGGTGAACAGCGCGCCGAGGTCGTACGGGATCGAATCGAAGCCGCACGAGTGGACGAGCCGCGCGCCGGTGCGCTGCGCCTGCTCGTGGTAGCGCAGCCACATCAGATCCACGAACTCCGGCTCGCCGGTGAGGTCGAGGTAGTCGGTGCCGGCGGCGGCGCAGGCGGCAACGAGCGGCTCCCCGTAGTGGATGTAGGGACCCACGGTGGAGATCACGACCCTCGCGGACTCCGCCATCCGGCGCACCGAGGCAGGATCCGTCACGTCCGCGATCAGCACCGGCACCGCGGCCGCGGCCGGCCCCAGCCCCGCTCGGACCCGTTCGAGCTTGTCGCGGCTGCGGCCCGCGATCGCCCAGCGCGTACCGGCACCGGCCCGCGCCAGATACTCCGCGGTGAGCGCCCCGGTGAAGCCCGTCGCCCCGAAGACGACGATGTCGTGCTCGCGCTCAGCCGTCGCCGTCCACCTCGCGAGCGAGCCGCATCGCCTCGTCCAGGGCCACTCCGGCCTTGGCGGCGAGCCAGCACGCCACCGGCGCAGCGATGCGCTCCGACGCGTGGGCGGCCTCGCCGGCCAGGTCGAGCACCTCCGTGAGCTCCGCCTGCGTGGGGGCGGGGATACCGAGCTTCTCGGCGTAGGCGGCGAGCCAGTCGGGCGCGTTCATATGGTGCGCCAGCCTACTCGGCACCGCGACCGCGGCGCTGACAAGATCCCGGGCCGCACCATCGACAACAACGAAAGGCAGTGAACATGGGAATCCTCGACGACAAGGTCGCGATCGTGACCGGATCGGCGCGCGGCATCGGCCGCGCGACCGCGGAGCTGCTCTCCCTCCAGGGAGCCAAGGTCGTGATCAACGATCTCGACGGCGACGTCGCCGAACAGACGGCCGGGGAGATCGCCGGCGACACGCTCGTCTTCGGCGGGGATCTCACCAAGCCAGGCGTCCCCGACGAGCTCGTGCAGAAGGTGATCGAGGAGTGGGGCACGGTTGACATCCTCATCAACAACGCCGGCTACACGATCGACCGCCCGATTCACAAGATGAGCGACGACGAGTTCCAGCGGATGATTGACATCCACAACGTCGTGCCGTTTCGGATGTGCCGCGCCGTCGCTCCCCACATGCGCGAGCCCGCCAAACGGGAGCGCGAGGGGGGCGTCGAGGTGTTCCGCAAGATCGTCAACGTCTCGTCGATCTCGGGCACGATGGGCAACGCCGGCCAGGCCAACTACTCGTCGGGCAAGTCGGGCGTGATCGGCCTGACCAAGACGCTGGCCAAGGAGTGGGGCCAGTTCAAGATCAACGTCAACGCCGTCGCCTTCGGGTTCATCGAGACCCGCCTGACCGCCGAGAA
Organism: Solirubrobacteraceae bacterium; assembly: GCA_036509295.1. GTDB lineage: Bacteria > Actinomycetota > Thermoleophilia > Solirubrobacterales > Solirubrobacteraceae > Palsa-465. The sequence goes on from DATCFW010000545.1 coordinate 28,675, forward strand.
GGAAGCGTCCAACACGATCGAGATCGACGGCCAGTCGGTCCAGCTCGGGATCCCCGGTCAGATGCGGCAGCTCGCGTCAAACCTGATCCCGCTCGGCCGCCCGGGCTCGCCAGCCGAGGCCGCCGGTGGGGTGTTCCTGCTGTGCACGCCGTGGGCGAACTACATCACCGGCCAGGTGCTCGGGATCACCGGCGGGCAGTGGGGCGGGATGATCTCGTAGGGGGCTCAGCGGCCGCGGCGCCGGATCCGAACCTCGCGCAGGTGCTGCTCGCGCGGCCGGCCCCCGGTCGGCTCGTAGGCGACCCGCAGGGCGATCACCGGCGTCCCGCCGGCCAGTCTGACGAGCGCCCGTCCCTTGGCTCCCGGCTTGATCGTGATCGGCAAGTTGCCGGCGCCGCGGACGACGACGGTCCCCTGGGCCTACACGAAATGGCGGGCGAACCTGTGGCCCGCTCCGCCGGCGGCATTCCACCCGTCGGCGACCACGGTGATCCTCCCCGGGCCGGGCGACCTGAGCGTGAAGCGGATGTTTCCGTGCACGTCGGCCTTGGGCCGGCTGGCGCT
>DATCFW010000546.1:0-12631 GCA_036509295.1 Solirubrobacteraceae bacterium
GACGCCACCCACGGGCTCACGATTCCACCCGCCGCGGGGGACGCCTACTACTACCGGATCAAGCTCCAGCAGGGCACGGTGTCGTTCCCGGATCGGGCCGCCGATGCCAGCCATCCCATCCTGGCCCAGACCGAGCTGTTCGCCCTCCGGGCCGCCCAGCAGGCGTGCGGCGGCGCCGGGTGAGAATCCTCTCAGGGCGGGCCGCGAGCCCGCGCTCGGTGGGCAAGGGCGGCTAGCCTACGGCGCTTCGTGCTCTCGCTGGCCACCGCCCATCTGATCACCACGTTCCAGGCGATCGTGCTCGGGGTCCTCCAGGGAGTCTCCGAGCTGTTCCCGATCTCGAGCCTCGGGCACACCGTCCTGTTCCCGACGCTGTTTCGCTGGCACAACATCGTCGTCTGGCAGTCTCAGCCCGAGTCGCCGTGGCTGGCGTTCGTCGTCATGCTCCACGTCGGGAGCGCGGTGGGGCTGGTCATCTACTTCTGGCGGGACTGGGTGGCGATCATCCGGGCGTTCTTCGCCACGCTGGGCAAGCGCCGCGCGGACACGCCCACCGAACGCCTCGCCTGGCTGATCATCACCGCCACGATCCCGGTCGGGATCCTCGGCCTGCTGCTGGAGAAGGTGGTGCGCGAGGCGCTGGCCAAGCCGCTGGCGGCGGCGATCTTCCTGATCGTCAACGGCTGCATCCTCATCTACGCCGAGCGCTACCGACAGCGCGCCCACGTGCGCGAGCTGGCCCAGCGCGAGGGCGTGAACCGCGAGGGATCCCGTCGTCTGGACTCGATGGAGTACCGCGAGGCCGCCGTCATCGGCGCTGCCCAGACGACCGCACTGATCGCGGGCATCAGCCGCGACGGCGTCGTGATGACCGCTGGAGTGGCGCGCGGGCTGGACAACGCCGACGCCGCGCGGTTCGGCTTCCTGCTGGCGACGCCGCCGATCCTCGCCGCCGGGATCCTGAAGATCGGGGACCTCACCGGCCCGAACGGCAACGGCGGCGTTCGTGGAGCGGCGTTCATCGCCGCGATCTTCGCCGCCGTCACCGCCGTGATCACCGTCCACTTCCTCACTCGCTACTTCCGCAAGGGGAACCTGCGGCCGTTCGGCGTCTACTGCATTCTGTTCGGCATCTTCATGGTGCTGTTCACGATCATCGCCGGCACGCCGTAACGCCGGAGCCGGGCGCGGCCCGGCGGCCGGAGCCGGGGCGGAGCGCCGCCGTCAGCCGAACCGGACCTTGCCGTTGGAGCGGGCGCGGGCCTGCGCCCGGTCGACGAAGTCCAGCCGCTTGGTGGCAGCGCGAAACAGCCGCGTGACGAGCTTGAGCCGGGCGTTCTCGGAGCGGAGGTCCAGCAAGCCCTGCTTGGCGTCGAGCCCGAAGTCAACCGTGGCGGCCATCTCGTACGCGTCCATCTGGTGCAGCTCCTGCGCCTCGGGCTCACGATCGGTGGCGCGCTTGACGAGGTCGGCGTAGGCCGCCCGGGCGTCTCCGGCCAGCCGCGGGTCAGGCTCATCGGCGCGGTCCCGCACGAACTCGATGACGCCCGCCGGGTACGGCAGGTGCGCCTGGCGTTCGAGCACGCGGAACGGGCGGGTGCCACGGGCCACCAGGTTCATTCGGCCATCGTCGAGCTGCTCGAGCACATTCTCGATCCGCATCGCGCAGCCGACGCTCCGCAGCCCGTCATCGGACATCCACACGATCCCGAACTCGCTGTTGCCGTCCAGGCACTCCGCCATCATCGTCTTGTAGCGCTCCTCGAATATGTGGAGCGGGACCAGCTCGCCCGGCAGCGCCACCAGGTCGAGCGGGAACAGCGGGAAATCGGGTGTGACCTCGTCGGTCATGGACCCCGTCGAGTTTAGGGCCCGCGACGAAGTAACTGGCGGGATCCGGCGAGTGGCTGGGCGTGATTGGCGGGGGGCGGCGAACCAAGTCGTACTGGTGGTCCGGCGGGTTCGCCGCCGCCCGCCAGGCGCGTCCAGACGCCGTCGGAACCGTCAGTTACAGTCGCGGGCCCTTTAGGACGCGTCGCGTCCTGCGGACCCGCCGGAGGGGGTCAGATGCGCCGAGCGGTGAGCAGCAGGTTGTAGAAGATCGCTGGCGGCAGCATCGGCTCCAGCAGGCGCTCGTCGAGGCGCTGGAGCATCAGGTAGCCGTGGAACGCGTACTTGCGCCACAGCATCGGCACGTCGTCGGGGTCGGCCGACGCCTCGAGCGCGCGGTTGAACCAGCCGAACCAGCTGGCGGTCAGCTCCTCGCCGCGGACGGCGATGTCGACGAACCCGGCGCGCCGGGCGTGACGCGACAGGTCGGCCGGCTCGAAGGCGTGGATGTCGACGAACCGCTCGAGGTCGTGATCGTTGCCCGGCGACGATCCGTGGCCGCCCACGGAGCCGTCCACGGAGCCGCCCGCGCCGGCCGGCGGCGCCGGCTTGGCGCGCAGGATGCGCCGCCACGCCGGGGCCAGGGCGCTGGCGCCTCGCTTGGGCACCGTGGCGATCCGATCGCCGAGCCGCGAGGGCTCGCCCGCGAACACGATCCGGCCGCCGGGGCGCAGCACACGATGGAACTCGGCGAACGCCCGGCGCAGGTTGGGCAGGTGATGGAGCACCGCGTGGCCGAGCACGAGGTCAAAGCTCGCGTCGGCGAACGGGAGCGACTCGGCGTCGGCCCGGGCGGTGCGGACCTCGAGCCCGAGACGCTCGGCATTGCGGGCGAGCGTCGTCACCATGCCGGGCGAGATGTCGGTGCATGTCGCCTCGCCGACGACGCCTGCCTGGAGCAGGTTGAGGCTGAAATAGCCGGTGCCGGCGCCGATCTCCAGCGAGCGGTCATACCCGTCGTTCAGCTCGGGCCCGAGCACCTTGCGCAGCTTGCCGAGCACCTGGGCCTGGCCGACCTCGCCGAAATCGATGCCCCACTTCGAGTCGTAGCTGTCGGCCGCGACATCGTGGTAGCGGGTGTTGACCTCGCGGATGTCGTCCGCGCTGCGCAGTGCGTCCATGCCGTGAGGCAGATTACCCTGTCGCTCCGTGTCGACGAGCGCCCACACGCAACGTGATCAGCCTGCCGGAGTGCCGCCGCTGGAGCTGACCGGCGAGCGAACGCTGCCCGACGTTCCCGCTGAGAACTACTGGTACCGCCGCCATCTGGCCGTCTACGAGTGGATCGGGGCGCGGGTCATCGGGCGGCGGGTGCTCGACATGGCCTGCGGCGAGGGGTACGGCTCCGAGGTGCTGGCGCGCGGCGCCGCCGGGGTGGTCGGCGTCGACGCCAACCCCGACGCCCATGATCACGCCCGGCTGCGCTACACCCGCCAGAACCTCACGTTCGAGCGGGGTCTGGTGGAGACGTTCGGCGAGGCGGGCGGGGATGGTCCTTTTGACGCCGTCGTCTTCCTGCAGACGATCGAGCACGTCCGGGATCCCGCCGCGGTGCTGGCGCACTTCCGCTCGCTGCTGAGGCCCGGGGGCGTCGCCTACATCTCGACCCCGAACCTGCTCACTCTGGCCCCGCCGGGCGCGGAGAAGTCCGGCAACCCGTGGCACATCAAGGAGTACCGCGCCGCCGAGTTCGACGCGCTGTGCCGCGGCACGTTCGCCGAGGTGGGGATGCTCGGCCTGTTCCACGCCCGCAAGCTGCGCATCCACGAGCTGGCCCTGGCCTGCGGCTGGGACGCGGTGCACGCCCGGCTGGGGATCACCACGCCGTTCTATGACCGCTTCACCCCGGCGATCTCCGCCCGCGACTTTGCCCTGCGCACCGGCGGCCTGGACGGCGCGCTCGACTTTCTCGCCGTCTGCGCCGAGGCGTCCGCCGGCAGCGGAGGATAATCCCGGGTCTGATCGACCGAGGGAGAGAGATGCGACCGATGAAGATGTTGCTCGTACTCGTCGCGCTGGCCGTCTGTCCGGCCGTGGCGCTGGCCCACACCGCGCCGACGCCGAGCCAGAGGACCGCCCTCACTCAGGCGTTTGACCGGTACGTGCACGCCGCCGTCCCCGCGCACTGCCTGCGCGACGAGGTCTCGACCGCCAACCGGGCGTGGGCCGAGGCGGAGTTCTTCGGCGTCGCCCGGGGCAAGCTCATCCCCAGCTGCGCGAAGTTCGCATCCAACGGCGAGGTCATCTTCCATGACCGAAACGGAAAATGGCGATTCGTGACCGCCGGCAGCTCGTTTGAGAACTCGAACGGGACGTGCGGTGCGCGCGGCGTGCCAAAGGCCGTGATGGCGGATTTCAAGCTCTGCGGGTAGCCGGACCGCGGTGGGCGTCCAGCGAAGGGGTCCGGGCGAGCTGGCGATCGTCCTGCATACCCACATGCCCTACGTCGAGGGGTTCGGCACGTGGCCGTTCGGCGAGGAGTGGCTGTGGGAGGCGATCGCGACGAGCTACCTGCCGCTGCTCGCGGTGCTCGACGAGGGCGAGCGCGGTCGGGCGCCGGTCACGTTGTCGGTCACCCCGGTGCTGTGCGACCAGCTCGAGGCGCCGGGTGCGATCGATCGCTGCATCCGCTTCCTTGAGGAGATTCGGCCCGAGTCCCATCGCCGCGACGCGCGCGAGCTGCGGGGCGCGGGCCAGCCGGAGCTGGCCGCCGAGCTGGACCGCTCGGCGGTGCAGTACGCCGCGGCGTGCCGCCGGCTCACCGAGCTCGGCGCCGGCGGGCTGCTCGGGGCGCTGGCTCGGCACGCGACCTGGACCTCCTCGGCGACTCACGCCGTGCTGCCGCTGCTCGCCACCGACGCCGGGCTCTCGCTGCAGGTGCAGACCGGGATCGCCGCGCACCGCCGCCGGTTCGGCGTCTGGGCGGGCGGCTTCTGGCTGCCGGAGTGCGCGCACGCGCCGTGGCTTGACCCGATCCTGGTGCAGGCCGGCGTCCGCGCCACCTGCGTCGAGCTGACCGGACAGTTCGGGCTCGGGGATCCACGCCATCTGCAGCCGCTGGCGGTGACCGACGGGCCGGTGCTGTGGCCGCTTGACCGGTCGACGATGGCGCTGGTGTGGAGCGATCGCGGCTACCCCGCCGGCGGGGCCTACCGCGACTCGCACCGCCACACCACCCACCGCCACCACGTCTGGCGCAACGACGGCGCGGCGTATGACCACGCAGCCGCAGTCGCGGCGGCCCGCGCCGACGCGGCCGACTTCGTCGCCCGGGTGCGTGACCGGGTGGCGGGCGGCGGCGTGTGCGTCTGCGGGCTGGACACGGAGCTGCTCGGCCACTGGTGGTACGAGGGCGTCGAGTGGCTGCGCGCGGTGATCGACGAAGCCGGCCGGCAGGGCCTGGCGCTGACGACGCTCGACCACGCGCTCGAGCGCCACCCGGCGGTGCCCGCGCCCGCGCCGGGCGCCGTCACCAGCTGGGGGGAGGGGGGAGATCTGCGGACCTGGAGCGGCCCGCAGGTGGCCGATCTGGCCTGGACGGCGCGGGCAGCCGAGCTGGCGCTGCTGGCGGCACCGGCCCCGCCGTCACACCGGGCGCTGCGCGAGCTGCTGGCGCTCCAGGCCTCGGACTGGGCGTTCCTGGACTCGCGGCGGCTCGCCGGTGACTACCCGCGGCAGCGCGCGGCCGGACACCACCACGCGCTGCGGCGGGCGCTCACCGGCGAAGCCGGTGCTTCCGATCCCGGGCTGCGCGGGCTGGCCCCGGATCTGACCGGCTGGACCTGACGGGTTGGGGCGCCGGCGTCGGGCCGGCGAGGCCCATGACGGGTAGGGGCGCCGGCGTCGGGCCGGCTAGGCCCAGCGGAACGTCCGCGGCGCCTCGCGCATGCGGATCACCTTCGCCGGGATCCCGCCGACGACAGCGTTTGTCGGCACGTCGCAGGTGACGACCGAGCTGGTGCCGATCACCGAGTTGTGGCCGACGGTGACGCCGCGCAGCACGCAGGCGCCGTAGCCGACCCAGACGTTGTGACCGATGGTGACGTCGCGCTTGTAGATCCCCTGCTCGCGGATCGGGCGCTCGACCTCGACCATCCCGTGATCGAAGTCGATCACCATCACCCGGTCGGCGATGATGCACTCGCGGCCGATCGAGACGTGCTGGAACGCGGAGATCGTGCATTCCTGGCCGAGCACCGACCTGGCGCCGATCGTCAGCTCGCCCTCGTGGACGCGGATCTTGCAGCCGTGGCCGATCCATGACCAGCGGCCGAGCGTCACGCTGGCGCCGCGCCCGATCTCGAACTTGACCCCCGGGCAGACGAAGCACAGCCCGTCGGTGCGCAATCGGCCGCGCCAGCGCAGCTTGAGCCACAGCCAGCGCGCGATCAGCACGAGATACCCGAAGCTCAGCATGTGGTTGGCGCGCGCGAAACGCAGGAGCGTGAGCGGACCGCCGTGCAGCGGCGGGGGACCGCTGCGCACGGCGACGGGCAGCGCCGGTGGGAGCTGGTGCAGTCGCTCCAGGTCGTCGGTAACGGCCGAGGCCACGCGAAAATCCTAAGGGGTCGCGCCCGACGGCAGCGCCCCGCCCTCAGCCGTCGTCCATCAGCCCGGACAGGGGTCCCAGCAGCCTGGCCGAGCGGCGTGACGCCCCCGGCAGCTCGAGCAGCCGATGCGTCGGTGGCGCGCCTGACCGGGACCGCTCCAGCTGGTCGTGGGCGATCGGGCGCCAGCGCTCGTCGACGAGCGACGCCGGCGACGCGTCTCGCAGGTCGTCCTCCTCGCATTCGAGGTGCTCGGCCCACAGCCGGATCCGGGTTTCGCGGGCGAGGTCGGCGTCGTCGGTGACGACGCACATCTCGGTGTCGTTGAACATCGAGTGCGCGTTGAGGTTGGCGGATCCGACGATCAGCCACCGATCGTCGATCACCGCCACCTTGGCGTGCACGTAGAGCGGGTCCGCCCGGTCGCGCGCCGGTGACATCGACCGGATCGTGACCGCCAGGAATCGCCCGTTGCCACCATCGGCGTCGATCAGCACGCGCGTCTGGCCCCGGGTGTCCTCCGCGCCGTTGTTGGCCTTGGCCGGCAGCAGCACCACGATCCGGAAGTCAGGGGTCGGGGGATGGCGCAGCTTGTCGGCCAGGATGTCGACGAGCTCGGGGGCCCACAGGAACTGGTTCTCGAGGTAGATCAGGTTCTCGGCTGAGCGCAGCGCCCGGGTGTAGCTCTCGAAAACGCGGAAGTCCCCGTGGGGCACCTCGTCGTACATGCCCTCGGCGATCGTCCGCACGACCTGCACGGTCGAGCGTCCCGCGGCCGGCGGCGGCTCGAGCGCCGGCAGGTTCTCCCCGGTGAGCTCCCGCCAGCGCAGGCGGAAGTGATCATTGACGTCGGCGACCACCGGGCCGTGCAGGCGGGTGGCCACATCGTGCCAGCCGAGCCGCCGGCGGGCCTGATGCGCCTGGGAGTCGTAGCGGTCCCCGGCGCTGTCGGTCAGGTCCATCCCGCCGACGAACGCCACCTGTCCGTCGATGACGATCGTTTTCTCGTGATGGCAATGCATGGGATGCTCGCGCGGGTCTCCGTGGGCCTGGATCCGGGTCCGGTGGGTGAGGTTCTCCAGCGCCTGCGCCACCTCGCCGCGGGTTGGGTGAAACGCCGGCAGCGGCGATCCCGACCACACGAGCACGCGCACGTCGACGTCCTGCGCCATCGCGCCCAGCAGCACCCCGATCGCTCCCTGCGGGCGCCCCGGCTCCAGCTCGAACGCGGGGGCAACGTGCCAGCCGCTGATGTGGATGAAGCGCTTGGCCTCCGCGATCGCCTCCGCCATCAGCGGAAACGCGTTGGCGCCGTCGATCAGGACCTCCAGCGAGCACCCGGCCCGCGGGGCTGGCTCGCCGCCCGCGAACACCCCGGGCCCGGAGGGCGCAAACAGCCGCTCCCAGCCGAGGCGACGCAGGCGCCGGCGGTGCTTGAGCTTGACCGCGGCCTCGATGCCGTCGCCGACAACGCCGTCGACGCGCCCTACCAACGCGTTCGCCATGGTCGCAACCTCCCCGAAATCGTCTCGATCCACACACCGCGCATGATGGCGAGCCGCCGGTCGGGCCGCGCCCTCGCGCCGGACACCGACGGGCCGAGGGTGTGGTGCGTTCGATACCCTCGCCACTTGCGCGGACCGCGATGGTGCCCGACCGTTGTCGCATGTCACAGCTTCACGTAGCTCCCGAGCAGGTGGTCCAGTCCGCCGGGCGGCTGAGCCGGATCTCCGCCGAGATCGGTGAGGTGCACGGCCAGGTGGGCGCCCGCGCCGGCGCCGCCGCGGGGACTCGCGCCGACGCGACGGTCCAGGGCAGCTTCAACCGGTGGGCCACCGCTCTGCCGCAGTTCGCGCAGGCCGCCGACCGGCTGCTCGTCGCGATGGCCATCGCCGGGGCGGGATACCGGTTGGCCGACGATGTGGTCGGCGAAGCATGCGCGCCGCCCGGTGGGGGCCCGCACTGATGCCGCAGCCGAGCTTCACGCTCGCCCCGGGCGACCCCGGCGCCCTGTTCGCCGCCGCCGATTGGCATCAGACCGTCGCCGACGCCCTGACCGTCCACGCCGGAACGATTCGCGCCGCGGCCGGCTCGACGGCCGCCTTCTGGCAGGGAGAGGCGGCGAGCGCCTATCAGTCGCTGGCTGGGAACATGGCGTTCGGGTTCGAGATCGCCGCGACGAAGTCGGGCGACGCCGCCGCCATCTATCGGCATCTGGCCTCCGAGGTCCAGCGCTGCCAGGAGGAGGGCCAGACGGCGCTGCGCGGGGCCCAGCACTGGTGCGACCAGGCCGTCGCGGCCAATGGTCGCCTGACCACATGCCGGGGCTGCCGTCCGGCGGGGCGCCCGTCACCCCATTGAGCGCCAGCCCGCCGCCGGCGCTCGTCCACCACGACGGCGGCTTCTGGCATGACGTCCTCGGCGTGGTCCAGGAGGGCTCGACGGCGGTGGCGGCCGTCGGCGGGATCTGCGCGGCGACGATGTTCTGGAACGGCGTCGGCGAGGTGTGCGGCGGGGTGGCCGGCGTCGCCACCGGCGTCTCGGCGGCCGACGGCTGGGCCCAGGCGGCGACCGGGAACGGCTCGGTCGGTGCCGCTGAGATCGATACCGTTGGTGCCGTGGGTTGGCACCGGAGGCGCCAAGGGACTCACGGAGCTCGGCGAGGCGGCCGAGCACGAGGCTGATCGGTCGCAGTACGGCTGAATGGGTGCTGCTGGCGCTGGAGGTGTGTCTGTGGGCGGTCTGGTGGCTGCGCCAGGGCCGCTATGCCCACCCGATTCGGGAGCTGGGCTGGGAGCGCGAGGAGTGGCGACGCGGGCGGCCGCGCTCCAGCCACGAGTACCTGTCCTACGAGCAGGCCTGGACGCAGGCCGGAGGCGACCCGGACGCCAGCCTCCACCCACCGAGCACGGCGCGGCCGTCGCCGGTGGGCCACTCCGGCTGAGATCCGGGCTGAGCCACGCCTCGGCCCGGCGAACGGCGGGCCTGGCATCATGGCGGGCCGCCCGTGACCCCCGCCGACGCCACCCTCACGCAGCGCCTGCTCGACGGCGACCGCCGCGCGCTGGCCCGGGCCATCACCCTCGTCGAGAACGACGATCCCGCCGGCTGGGAGCTGGTGCGCGAGGTGTATCCGCTCACCGGCCGGGCCGCCGTGATCGGCTTCACCGGCCCCCCCGGGGTCGGTAAGTCCACCCTGCTGAGCGCGCTCACCAAGCACGAGCGCGCCCAGGACCGCTCGGTGGCGGTGCTGTCAATCGATCCCTCGTCGCCGTTCACCAAGGGCGCGCTGCTCGGGGACCGCATCCGCCTCACCGAGCATTTCCTTGACCCGGGCGTGTTCATCCGGTCAATGGCCAACCGCGGCGCTCTGGGCGGGCTCAGCGAGGCCGCGCTGCAGGCGGCGCTGCTGATGGACGCGTCGGGCCGGGACCTCGTGCTGCTCGAGACCGTCGGGGTCGGCCAGGCCGAGGTGGACATCATCGATCACGCCGACACCGTCGTGCTCGTGCTCCAGCCGGGATCCGGTGACTCGATCCAGGCGCTCAAGGCCGGGGTGATGGAGATCCCGGATGTGATCGTCGTCAACAAGGCCGAGCACCCGCTCACCGACACGATGGTCCGGGAGATCAAGGCAGTGCTGGCCCTGGGGCCCACGCCCGACTGGCCGGTCCCGATCATCCGCACCGAGGCGGTGCGGGGCGAGGGCGTCGCGGAGGTGGCGGACAAGCTCGACGAGCATCGAGCGTTCATCGAGGCCGAGGGCACGCTGTCAGAGCGCCGCCGGCGCAACCTGCTCTCCGAGGTCCTGGCGATCGCCACCAACCGTATGCGGCGCGAGCTCGAGGAGTCGATCGGCGCGGACGAGGAGGTCCGCGAGCTGCTCGATCGGGTCGTCTCCCGGGAGCTGGATCCGGCCAGCGCGGCCACCAGCATCCTCGAGCGCGAGCGCGAGCGAGCCAAGCGCTGAGCGGACGTGCCGGCGCGGCACGTCACTACCATGATGGGCCCTCGCCAGCGACCTCGGAGACGTACATCGATGCCCAAGACAGTCATCCTCTCGGCCGCCCGCACGCCGATCGGCAAGCTCGGCGGGGGATTGGCGTCGGTCGATGCCACCGAGCTCGGCGGGACCGCGATCAGCGCGGCCCTGGAGCGGGCCAACGTCGCCGGTGGCGACGTCCAGCACGTGATCATGGGTCAGGTGCTCCAAGCCGGTCAGGGGCAGATCCCGTCGCGCCAGGCCCAGATCAAGGGCGGCATCCCCAAGGAGGTGCCCTCGGAGACGATCAACAAGGTGTGCGCCTCGGGGATCCGTGCTGCCGGCCTGATCGACGCCGCGATCCGGGCCGGGGACCTCGACGTCGCCGTCGGCGGCGGCATGGAGTCCATGTCCAAGGCCCCGTACCTGCTCAAGGAGGCTCGGTTCGGCTTCCGCATGGGAGATGGCAAGGCGATCGACGCGATGCTCAATGACGGCCTCACCAACCCGTTCAGCGGCAAGCACATGGCCCAGGAGGCCTCCGAGGTCGCCGCCGAGCTCGAGATGACCCGGGCCGATATGGACCGCTGGGCGCTGCGCTCGCACGAGCTGGCGATCAAGGCGACCGACGAGGGCCGCCTGCCCGAGGAGATCGTCCCGGTCACCATCAAGGGCCGCAAAGGCGACACCGTGGTGGAGATCGACGAGGCGCCGCGCCGTGACACGACGCTCGAATCGCTGGCCAAGCTGCCCCCGATCTTTCTCAAGGACGGCTCCCACACCGCCGGCAACTCCCCCGGCGTCAACGACGGTGGCGGAGCGCTGGTGCTGGCGTCCGATGAGTGGGCCAAGGCGAGCGGCAAGACCGTGCTGGCGACGATCATCGCCCAGGCCCAGGTCGCCGATGACTTCCCATATCTGGCCCGCACTCCGGCCAACGCGGCGTTCAAGGCGCTGGAGAAGGCCGGTCTGAGCGCCGCCGACATCGACCTGTGGGAGATCAACGAGGCGTTCGCCTCGGTCACCTTGAACTCGATGCGGATGCTTGACATCGATGAGGACGAGGTCAACGTCAACGGCGGCGCGGTGGCGCTCGGCCATCCGATCGGCGCGTCGGGCGCGCGCATCCTTGGCACCCTGGTGTACGAGCTGCGTCGCCGCGGCGGCGGTCTCGGCTGCGCCGCGATCTGCTCGGGCGGCGGCCAGGGCGATGCGGTGATCGTCGAGGTCAATGGCGGCTGACGACGCCCGGAGCCCGACCGGCAGCGCCGCTTTCTTCGATCTGGACAAGACCCTGATTCAGGGGTCGTCAGCGTTCCAGTTCGGTCGGGCCGCTTACCGGGCCGGGCTGCTGGGACGCCGGCAGCTGCTCGCCGATGCCGTCGCCAACATCCAGTTCCGGCTGCGCGGAGCCACCGACGCCGACTCGATGGCGTTGCGCGAACGGATCGCTGCGTCGCTGGCGGGCAAGCGCGTCGTCGACCTGGAACGGCTCGGCGCCGATGTCCTGGCCGGGATCCTGCCGCGCGTGTACCCGCAGATGCTCGCGCTCGCCCACGAGCACCAGGACGCCGGGCGGCGCGCGTACATCGTCACCGCCGCGTCCCAGGAGCTCGCCGACATCCTCGCCCGGGTGATGGCGCTCGACGGGGCCGTCGGCTCGGGCATCTCCGAGGCCATCGACGGGGTCTACACCGGGCGCCCGACGGGGGTGTTCGTCTACCGCCGCGGCAAGGCGGCGGCGATCGAGGAGCTCGCCGAGCGCGAGGGGATCGATCTCGCGGCGTCCTACGCCTACTCCGACTCGGAGTCCGATCTGCCGATGCTCGAGGCCGTCGGTCACCCGGTCGCCGTCAACCCCGATTCATCGCTGGCCCGGATCGCCCGCGAGCGCGGCTGGGATGTGCTGCGGTTCGACCGCCTCGGTCGCCGGCTCACGACGGTCGCGGCGCTCGGGGCGGCCGCCGGTGCCGGGGGGATCGGCGGCGTGGCGGTCTTCCGGCGCCTGCGGCCGCGCGGGGGTCGCCCCCCGGCGGCGCCCGGCCGCCCGGCTCGGTTCTAGACTCGCGGCCATGATCACCCGTGCTCGTGGCAACCGCAGGGCGCTCGCGCTGCTGGTCGCGACCGTTGCGGTGCTGGCGAGTTGCGCGGCGGTGGCGCTCGCGTCGACCGCCTCGGTCAAGGTCGGTGACAACTACTTCGGCGTCAAGCG
>DATCFW010000547.1:0-2683 GCA_036509295.1 Solirubrobacteraceae bacterium
CAGCGCTCCGGCGACATCGCCGATGATGAGCCCCGGCACAACCCCTGCGCCGGCCAACTCGGACAACGCCGCTGCGATGTCCGGAGCACCCGGAGGCGTGAGCCGCCGGACACGCTCGAGCGGATCGAGTTCGAGTTGCATGGCGATCTGCGGCCACCAACTGCGGTCCTCGATCAGGAGATGTGCGTCGAGCTGCAGGCCGCACGCGTGCGCGACCAGCTGGACGTCGTCGACGCTGACGCCGCGATCGCCCCGTTCCCAGCGTGCGATCGTGGCTTGGCGGAGGCCGAGGCGTTCGGCCAGCTGGCGCTGGGTGAGCCCGGCGCGTCGCCGGGCCATCAGCACGTAGTCGCCACCTCGCATACCAAAATGGTATCAGAGGTGTGTCGCTAGCTCGCGCGAGCGCCTGGCGAAAAGCCTCCCACAGCACACTTATAACCGAGTCGCCGTAGCTCTTGTTGAGACCGGGCAGCTCGATGATCGGGACGTGGTCTGAGAGCGGGGCCCGAGCGTTCTCGACCTCGATCTCCGAACCATCATCAGCACGTCGCAGCCAGCCGACGCGACCGTGGAGATTGAGCACCGGTACGTATCGGGACAATCCATCGAGCAACCCGCCGACCCGGCAAGACGGGAGTCTTGGATTGGGAATGGATACCGACCGACGTCAGCAGAGCGGAAAATGCCCGGCTCGCACCGAAAAGGTCGATGTTCTCCGCTCCAAACTGCTCGTAGAGTGACCCGTGGATGAGGCCGATGACATGGTCGAGACGCGCAGTCGCGTTGGCGTGCCAGTTCGTCCACCCGAGCTCGGTCAAGCCCGCACGCCCAGGCACCGACCATTCCGGGCCGAGCGCGTGCGCCAAGTCCTCAAGCATCGGCCCAGAGAGCTTCAGCGCCGCCACTCGTTGCAAAAAGATCCCAAGCCGCTCCTCGAACGCAGGCCCGTCAAGGGTGGCGCTGAGTCCTACAAGACCGGCATCCGACCCCAGATGGCGCGTCAGAATCTCCGCCCACTCTCGCATCATGGGGGTCTGCGCTCCGTCCCGGCCGAAACCCATGCTGGCCCCAGCCCCCGTAACAAGAACAAGCTCGATGTCACGCTCGGCAGGGGGCACGATCCGGATTTAAGCGCGCGCTCGAAGGACGACGCCGCACCTGAGCCTTGCACGTTCTGACCCTGGCTTGCTAGATGGGTCCCAGCCCAATCGCGAAATTTGCGTGAGCACATCGGGCCCAGGGCGGTCCTGGCAGCTCCGCCCTGCATCGGCGACTGGCGCGATTGCGGCGGCTGGGCCCGGCGTGACCGATGTTGTCCGGGAGCAGCAGTGCGGTGAGTGCGTCGCGTGCGTCCGAGCGTTGCTCCTTTCCACGCGAAGGAGGCTTGCCGACGTTGACTGGCGGGACCCAGTCACGGAACGGAAGCAGGGCCGGAGGCTAGACGCGGTCGAAGCGTCCTCGGGAGGTGAGCGGCGTGCTCTGGGCTACCTCGGGCAGGTACTCGTCGAGAAACACCCGGGCGACGAGCTCCTGGCGCGAAGCGACGCCGACCTTTTCGTAGAGGCTCTTGGTGTGGTCCTCGACCGTGTGCGGGGAGAGGACCAGCGATTCGGCGATCTCGACGCGCGACAGCCCGCGTGCGAGGAGCGTGGCGACCTCACGCTCGCGGGCGGTAGCGCCGAACGCCTCCAGGCGGACGGTTGCCGAGCGGGCCGCGCTGGCGCGCTCGATCACGATCGCCACGCGGCCGTCGGAAGCCGAACCCGGACGGGACGCGTGGAGGGTTACCCAACTGTCCTGGGCCGGCACGGTGACGACGTTCGCGCCTCCCTGGGCCGCGTGGGGCGCACGCCGGACGAACCCCGCGAGCGAGAGCATCGCGGCGGGCATGTCGTCGTCGGAGTAGGGGAGGTCGCTAGCGGCGATCGAGGCGAGCAACTCCCGCGCCGGCGGAGTGATCATCTCCACCTCGTCGCCGGGGCCGAGGACGACGAGGCCGGGCGCCTCGAGCCCATTGATGCGCCGAGCCGCGTCGAAGCGCAGCGAAGTGCGGATCCCGCGCGCGACCGCCCCGGTGATCGCGGCGAGGGCGTCGGCGTCCTGCTGCTGGAACGGGCCGCTCGACCCGCGCCGGGCGATGTGGACCGCGCCCCAGACCCGACCGCGGATGACGAACGCGGCACGGAGCTCGTGCGGGATGTCGAGCGGCCGGAGGAGATCGCGGTATCGCGGGCTGCTCTCGGGATTGCCACGGGTGGCATGGTCGAGGATCCCGACGGGCACCCGCTTGGCGGCGAGCCCGGCGAACGTGTTGACGTCATCGATCATGTACTCGCTGCGGATGATCAGCTCGCCCGCGCCGGGGCCCTGCTCCGGGGTGAGGATCCCACGGCCGATCAGCTCCGCGGGGTCATCGCTGGTCAGCAGACGCGTGTGCGGATCGAGCGTGTGCCAGCAGCTCGCGTCATTGTCGAGCACCGTGCGTACCCTCGGAGCGAGCTCGGCGAAGAACTCCTTGCGTGGCAGTCCCCTGGACGCGAGGAGATCGATCTCGTCGATCAGCGCTTCGACGGACCGTGCCATCGCCCCAGTCTCCCACCGCGTGCAAGAAAGATCCCCGCGCGCGAGGGATGGTCGCGCGGCGCCGCGCGGAGCATGCTGCGCACATGACAACTCTCACCCC
>DATCFW010000548.1:0-9269 GCA_036509295.1 Solirubrobacteraceae bacterium
GACCGACCGGTGCCGCTACTGCTCGGAGGTGCCGTTCCGGCATCTCGTGATGCCGGTCCTGTTCCGCACGATCTACGCGTGCGGGCTGCGCTGCTCCGAAGCCCGACTGCTACGCGTGAAGGATGTCGACATCGACGCGGGCGTGCTGCAGATCCGTGATACGAAAGGCGGCAAGGACCGGCAACTGCCCGTCAGCGAGCAGCTGCGCGAACGGCTCGCCGGCTACCACTCAAAGCTCGCCGGACAGCCAGGCTGGGAGTGGTTCTTCCCCGGCGCCACGCCCGGCGTGCCGTTGACGCTGGGCAACGTCAACCACAACTTCCGACGGTTTCTTTGGCAGGCACGGATCCCGCACGGCGGCCGCGGGCACGGCCCCCGCGTTCACGATCTGCGTCACACGGCGGCGGTGAACAACCTGCGCGCCTGGTTTGCGCGAGGCGAGAGCGTTGATGCGCTGCTGCCGGTCCTGCAAGCGTATCTGGGGCACTCGTCGATCGGTGATACCGCCTACTACCTGCGGCTGACCGCGGAGTCCTACCCCGACATCACCGCCCGCGTTCAGCAGACGCTCGGCGACATCGTCCCACCGCCAGTGACCGGAGGGCAAGCGCATGGCGACTGATTTCGCGGTCAGCCTACGCCGCTTCTTGACCGATCACTTGGCCGGCCTGCGCGGCTGCTCACCGAACACGATCGTCTCCTACCGGGACGCGTTCAAGCTGCTGATCTGCTGGTTCCGTGACGAGCGGAACATCCCACCTGAGCGGCTCACGCTCGAACTGATCGACGCTGCCGCGGTCACCGAGTTCATCGCCTGGCTGCGCACCAGCCGGCACAACAGCGCGACGACGTGCAACCAACGCCTCGCCGCGATCAGCTCCTATTTCCGCTGGCTGCAATCCCAAGATCCGGTGCGGATGGCGTGCTGCCAGGACATCCTCCAGATCCCCTCAAGCAAACACGACCAGGCGGCGATCGCGCACCTGACTGTCGAGCAGACCCGGCTGTTGCTCGCCCTGCCCGACCGTCGCACCCGCCAAGGCCGGCGTGACGCGACTCTGCTGGCGACCCTCTACGACACCGCCGCCCGAGTCCAAGAGACCGCTGATCTGAAAGTCCGAGACGTCCGGCTCGAGGGTCCCGCGATGGTCGCGCTGACCGGCAAAGGCCGCAAAACACGGCATGTCCCGATCGACGCGAACACGGCGGCGCTGCTGGCCGCCTACCTTGCCGAGCGCCACCTCGACAGGGCCGGCCATGACGATCGCCCGGTGTTCTTCAACCAACACCACGCGAAACTCAGCCGCGGCGGGATCGCTTGGATCCTGCGCAAATACCAAGCCCCAGCAGCCGACCCGATACTCGCCGGCGTCCAGCTACACCCGCATGTGCTGCGCCATTACGTGGACGGCTGGGTTATGTGGCCGGCTGCGATGTTTCCCTTGCTGCGCTTGGCGCCGGGCTCGGTTCCGGCCACATAACGTGGGGGTCGTGCGTGGGGAGGCCGCCTCGCTGACGCCTTGAAGTGCGGCGAAGAATCTCGCTCCTGTTCACCACGATCAGGAGGCGATTCTTATGCAGGCAACAGCGGTTCGCGACGCATCGGAGCGGGTGATCGTCGCATTGAAGGCGGCGGGGCGATCTCGCGCGACGATCGAGCGTCACGAGGTGGAGTTCAATGCGTTCGCTGGGTTTCTCGAAGCGCGCAGCGGGGCGCTCCTGACCGAGGCGGATTGCCTCGATTTCATCGCTGAGCGGTCCGGGTGCTTGCTCGCGGGTCTGCGGGCGCCGACCAGCTGCAGGCGGGCTCAGCTCGCACGTCGGCCGTTGATTCTGTTGATGGAAGCGTTGGCTGGGGGCGTGCCGACGGTGGGGCAGGCGACAACGCCGCCGGTGGAGCGCTGTCCCGCGCGGTTCCGGGCGGTCCGGGACGAGTATCTGGTGGCGTGCCAGCGGCGGGGGAACGCCGAAGCGACCATGGTGACTAAGCGGGGCGCTGCCGATCAGTTCCTCGCGTATCTTGAGCAGGTCGGTCGGGAGACCCTGGAGGAGGTGCAGGCCCGGGACTTGGCCGGGTTCTGGGCTGGTCGTCAGCGGCGGTGCTACGCCCCGAAGACGACCGGGTTGCTGCGCTCGTCGTTGGCTGACTTTCTGCGCCATCTGCACGAGGTCGGGTTGATCCGGGAGGACCTGGCGGGGCGGCTCCCGCCGCAGCGCTATCCCCGGCGCGGTGAGTCGGCCCCGCACCCGTGGACGGCTGATGAGGTCCGTCGGGTCTTGGGTCAGATCGATCGGGTGGCCGCGATCGGGAAACGCGACTACGCGATGGTCCTCCTGACGGTCAGGCTCGGGGTGCGGGTCGGGGATCTGCGCCGGTTGGAGCTCGGTTGGTTCGACTGGCGGGCCAAGACGCTGGCGTTCACGCAGCACAAGACCGGGCTGCCGTTGACGTTGGCGCTGCCGGGCGACGTCGGATGGGCGGTGATCGACTATGTCCGGAACGGCCGGCCGGAGGCGTCCTGTGCGCAGGTGTTCGTGAAACACCGCTACCCGTTCACCGCGTTTGGGTCCTCGTCGTCGGCGGGGTGCCGGCTGGGCTATTACGCGCGGCGTGCCGGGATCGTGTTTCAGGCTGGGCGCTCTCACGGCCTGCACTCGTTGCGTGGCGCGCTGGCGGTCGCGATGCTCCAGACCGACACGCCGCCGCCGGTCGTCACCGCGGTGCTGGGTCACGCGGTGGGCACCACGACCGCGGCGCACTATCTCAGGCTCGATACCGAGCATCTGCGCCGCTGCGCGCTCGATGTCGAAGATGTCCTTTACGCGGGGGTGCGGTCATGACCGCGCTGACGCTGGGTGAGTTGATCGACACCTTGGTCGCTGCGCGGCGCGCCGGCGGGTTTCGGTATGACGGCCAGGCACGGGTGCTCGGGCAGTTCGCCGAGCACTGCCGCGGAGACGGGTACGCGGACGGGTCGATCATCCAGGAAGCGGTCGAGGGGTTCCTCTATGGCCGCCATCTCAAGGCATCGACGATCCGTCGCGAGGAGATCACGCTGCGTGAGCTGGCCGAGCACGCCCGCCAGTTCGGCTGGCCGGCGTGGGCGCCGCCGACGCTGACGCGCGTGAAGAACGGCCATCGGCCGCCGCCGTATGTGTTCAGCGACGAGGAGATCCGCCGTCTCTTTGAGGCGATCGACACCCAATTGCTGTCGGAGGGATCGAACCGGGCGCTGGTCGACCCGGTGCTGTTCCGGGTTCTCTACGCCACCGGACTGCGCATCTCAGAAGCGCTCCACTTGCAGCTGCGTGACTTCGATCCGGCGCGCGGCACGGTCGAGGTGCGCGACACCAAGAACCGTGAGAACCGGATCGTGCCGATCACTCGGCGCCTCGCCGCCACGATCGAGGCGTATATCGCGGCCGCGCACCCCGCCCCGGAGCCGGTCCACTGTCTGTTCCATGCCGGCGACCCGTGCAAACCGGCGGACAAGTCCACGATCTATAACCGGTTGCGCCGCTATCTCGCCGATGCCGACATTCCGCATTTCGCGCCGGGCGGCCCGCACATCCATTCGCTGCGTCACGGGTTCGCGGTGCAGAACCTGCGGCGCTGGGCGACCAGCGGCAGCGACCTGGCGGTGATGCTGCCCTACCTGTCCGCGTACATGGGCCACAGCGACCTGCGAGGCACCCAGTACTACCTCCGGCTGACCGCGGACGCGTACCCGCAGGTTGCCGCGATGGTCCAAGCCAGATTCGGATACGTCATCCCCGGTCCGGCCGCGCCACGGGAAGGAGGCGACCAGTGAGCCGCGTCAGCCCGGACCGTGGGGATCTGGCCGGCCGCTGGCTATCCAGGTTCCTCACCGACCATCTCGCCGGCGAGCGGGACCTGTCCCCCCAGACGATCTCCTCCTACCGAGACGCGATCAAACTGCTGCTCACCTGGTTTCGCGACGTGCAGCAGGTCCCGCCCGAGAAGCTGCGTCTCGCCGATCTCGACCGGGAGCGCGTGCTCGCGTTCCTGGACTGGCTGGAAGCCGACCGCGGTAACTCGCCGGCGACCCGCAACCAGCGCCTCGCGGTGATCACGTCACTCGTCCGGTACACCGCGGTCGAGCGGCCAGAGTTCCTGGACCAAGCCACCCAGATCATCGCGATCAAGCAGAAGAAGACACCGGCGACCGACATGGGCTACCTCACCGGTGACGAGGTCAAAGCCCTCCTCGCAGAACCAGACCCGACCACCCGGCGCGGACTGCGCGACACCGTCCTGCTCTCAACGCTCTACGACACCGCCGCCCGCGTCCAAGAGCTCTGCGACCTGAACACCGCCGACATCCGCACAGCCCGTCCGATGCTCCTCACGCTGCACGGCAAAGGCTCCAAAACCAGACGCGTCGCGGTAATGGACCCCACCGCCCGACTCCTGCAGGACTACCTGCACCGGCGCACCCCCCATCCCGGCATCGGCGCAGACGCCGACCCGCTGTTCCACGGGCCCCACCAGACCCGATTGACCCGCTGGGCCGTCACCAAACTCCTCGCCAGGCACGTCCAATCCCTACGCCGCCGCGACCCTGGCTACGCGGCCGGGCTGAACGTCACCCCGCACGTGATCAGAAGGACCCGAGCGATGCACCTGCTGAAAGCCGGAGTGAACGTGATCTACATCCGCGACCTGCTCGGCCACGCCGACGTCTCAACCACCGAGATCTACGCCCGCGCCGACCCCGAAGCGAAACGCAAAGCCATCGAGAACGCCTACGAGTCACTCACCCCCGAGCCCCTGCCGAGCTGGACAGCCGACCGAAATCTCCTCCAATGGCTCGACTAGATCTGCCGATAACCGCCCGGATTATGTGGCCGGAACCGGGCTCAGCGACAGGCCCAGCAAGGGAAACACGCCAGCCGGCCACATAACCCAGCCGTCCACATAATGGCGCTGGTAGGAAAATACGTTCAGGGTGCGACCGCCGCCTCTGCCGTTGACGTTGCCGTTTGGAGCGTGACGTTGTGCCCGAGCTTCTCGAGCTGGGCGATGAGGCGTTTGGTGGTCCGTTCGCGTTGTTTGCGTTCGGCGTCGGGGTGAACGATCGGCGGGCGGTACAGCTCGCCGGTGTTGAGCATGTGGTAGAGCGCGATCAGGATCGCGTGCTTGATCGCGCCGATCGCGACCTTGTGCCCGGAGCGGGCTTTGATCCGGCGGTACTTGCGGGCGAAGTGACCGTCCTTGACGCGGATCGCGCCCATCGCGGCATCGTGCAGCGTGCCGTCGAGCCATTTCGGGCCCTTGCGCGTCTTCCCGCTCTTGCGTTTGCCGGCGGACTGGTGGTTGCCGGGGCACTGCGCCGCCCAGCTGGCGAAGTGCTTATCGGTCGGGAAGCGGCTCATGTCGGTGCCGAACTCGCCGATCAGCATCTCGGCGGTGCGGTGCTGGATTCCGTCCAGCGAGCACGCGAGCTGGACGGCCAGCTCAAAAGGGCGCCCGGGCCCTTGGTCGCTCTCGGTGGCCATGTGCGCCTCGATCGCGCCGCCGAGCGCGGCGATCTCCGCGTCGAGGAAGTCGATGTGACGCAGGATCCCGCCGATCAGCAACGCATGCTGAGCGCCGAAGCGGCAGCCCTCGAACGCCTCGATGAGCGCCACGCTCTTGGCGCGTAGCCGGCCCTTGGCGAGCCCGGCGAGCTTGGTGGGGTCGCGCTCGCCGGCCAGCAGCGCGTTGAGCATTGAGCGGCCTGAGACGCCGAGGATGTCGGTGGCGACGCAGTCGAGCTTGATCCCGGTGTCCTCGATCGCCTTGTGCAGCCGGTTGACCTCTTGGGCGCGCTCGCGCACCAGCGTCCGCCGCCGGCGGGTCAGCTCGCGCAGCTCACGCACCGACTTGGGCGGCACGAAGCTGGCGCTCAACAGCCCGAACTCCAGCAGCTGGCACAGCCACTGGCTATCGCCGACATCCGTTTTCCGCCCGGGGACGTTCTTCACGTGGGCCGCGTTGCAGAGCATCAGCTCGAAGTCGCCCTCCAGCACATGCCACACCGGTCGCCAGTACACGCCGGTGGCCTCCATCGCCACGACCGTGACCCCCAGCTGCTTGAGCCAGTCGGCCATCCCCAACAACCCCCTGACCGTCGTCTTGAACTCCCTCACCTCTTGGCAACGGGAGCGCCCGTCCTGGTCTGGCACCCGCACGCATGCCGTCACCTGCTCCTTGTGCACGTCCAGTGCGCCCGCCCTGTCCACCACTCGATCCACCGCTGACCTCCGATATCGACGCAACCATGACCCGCGCCGCCCACGGGGGCCCAGCAACAACAGACGAGTCTGGCAAACGTGCTCATGGCACAGTCCGGCATTCCGGCAAGGGCCCCGCGCCAAACTTATCTCGGGCCTCAACGGGCACCAAGCAAAGACGCGGCGTCAACCCGGACGGCCCCGTCATCCTCCACCATTTTCACGACGCCCGCATGGCCGGCCACGGCCCCGGAAACTTATGGAGAATTCTCCATAAGCGTCATACGAACGCGATGCTGCTGCGCGCTGAGAAGGTCGATCTGCTCACGATCGCGTTGTGGCTCGGGCATGAGAGCACCGCCTCGACGGAGATCTATATGCACGCCGACAACAAGCTCAAACAAGAAACGATCGACCGGATCGTCCCGACCGGAACGCCACCAGGCCGCTACCAGCCGCCAGACCGGATCCTCGCGTTCCTCGACCGCCTCAGCCACCCTCAGCGGCCGATCGGTCAGCCGGGGCATGCCTCGTCGAGCGCCTCGCCATCCACCAGGGGAGGCTCCGCATCGAGCCGGACATAGATCCGGGCCTGGCAGCGCGGGCACATCGCGATGCTCTCCTCGTCGTGCGCGACCCAGCGGACGATCTCATGCCCCAGCAGCCGTGCCCGCTCGGCAACACCGCCAAGCACCTCGCCGCGCTCCAGCGCCGCGGTCAGCATCGCGAGCTCCTGATCCTTCGGGACGGTCCGGCGCAGTCCGGCGATCGCGCGGTCACCGGAACGGATCGTGAACACCCTGATCTTGTCCGCGCGCGCCTTCGCGCGGATCTCCGCCCGCCACTCTTCGGGATCGACGCCCTCCGGCGAGGTGACCTGCCCACGGCGCAGCAGCTCCGCATAATCGCCGCCCGGACGGTCGAGATAGTCCTCGGCGATCCGACGAAACCGCTCGTCATGCTCAGGCCTCACGGCGCGTCTCGATGATCACTGGCCACGAGAACGCGAGCCTACCCGGCCCGAGCTGATTGGCGCCGAGACGCTCGTCCGCCTGTGTTTCTACGCTGCCTGATGATGACGCGAGCCGAGCTTGATGGGCTGATCGAGGAGGCCATCGTTGATTGCTACAGCCACGAGGAGCAGATCACTGGCGTGTTCACGATGCTCGACGAGCACCTCGCGCTCCAGTTCGGAGCTTCGGTGCTGGGTGTGCCGATCGCGGTTACGAAGGTCGACCTGACCGTCGGCCACGAGATCGTCGCGATCTGTCGCCGTGGCGCCGATAAGACGATCCCGATTCTCGATCTCCCGCTCCCGGACCCGGCGCCTGACGGCACGCAACGGATCGAGGCCTGCCGACGCTGGCGGGGCTATCAGGGGTAGGCATGGCGGAGCACGGAGAATGGAATAGAAAAGGCGCGAGCCTGAGCGATGCGACCGCACAGAAGGAATACGGAGTGGGTACGGAGTTCATTATCCGGGGCATCAACTCAGGAGATCTTGAGTACCACGAGGGTTCAGTCTGGGGGAGCCCATACATCAAGGTCTTGAGACGCCAACTGGAGAAGTACATCTCAGCTCAGCTCGGGGATGACTACCTATCGGCCGTGAACGCCAAGACTGAGTTACGCGCGATCAAGAAGGAGGCCAAAGAGCTCAGAGAGCGGTTGGTTGCGTTACAGCAACGCGAGGCAGAGATTGAACGGCTCATGCTTGTGAACGGTCCTACAAATGTGACGACCGGAGACGAGGGCAAGCGATGATCGACTTCCCGACGCGCTCGGACGCCGCCAAGCTGAGCGACGAGCAGCTCTTGGGGAAGCTGCGTGCGTTCGGTCTGGAGGCGGACCGCGCCGAGCTCGAGCGGCTGTGCGAGGGGGCGCTGTCGGCCGAGGAGGTCGCGCATCCGCTGCTGGACCGGTGCGCTGCCGAGGCCACGAACGGACGGCCGCACGAAGACTGGATGTGGCTGTGCCTGCTCGAGCTGTGGCGGCGGTGGTGGCCCGACCGGGTGTGCGTCGAGTTTCTCGCCGACAAGATCCAGGACGGTTACGACGCGCTCGAACGCCGTGAGGCGACGGCTGGGGCCACGATTTGGCTCGACGCGTGGTCCGATGTCGTGCGGCTCTGCGACCTGACCGGGATCGACTCGATCCGGGAGTTCGACGATCGCTTCTCGATGTACCAGTCGCTGTTCAACTGGAGCCAGGACCTGGAGGACGCGCTGTGGAACGCCGGGCTCAAGAATCCAGAGCTCCTGCGAGCACGGATCGCGGTGTGCGAGGACGCGCTGCGACGGTTCCCAGACGAGAGCGAGCTGATGGTCGAAAACCGCCGGCGAGCGCTCGCCGAGTCGTACTTCGAGCTCGGTGAGACCGACACGGGCGAGGCGCTGTTCGAGCAGTGGCTCGCAGCCGACCCTCGCTGGGGGTGGGGCTGGATTGGCTGGGCCGACCTCCATTTCTTCACGCACGGCCGGCCGAAGGAGTACAGCCGGGCCGAGGAGTTGCTTCGCCGCGGCTACTCGACGCCCGGCGTCAGGGACCGCGAGGACATCGCCGACCGGCTCGTGCTGCTGTGTGGAGAGACCGGCCGTCACGAGGAGGCCGAGACGTTTGCAGCCGAGATCAAGCGAATCAGCCGTTCGACCTCCGGCGTGAGCGTCCGACGGACGATCGACCTGCAGGACGCCGGCGACCGCGCCGTCGTCCGTGACACGGCAACTGCCACCTTTGAAGGTGAGGGCTTCCCGCTGGACCGGATGATGGAGATCGTCGAGGCGCTCGACGCTGCGAAGCCTTCGATCGCTCCGCGGCGAGCGACCAAGGTGGGACGCAACGATCCGTGTCCGTGCGGGAGCGGCCGGAAGTACAAGAGGTGCTGCGGCTAAAACCGCGCGGTCGGGCTCACCAGCCGTCACGGTCCAGGATCTGGCTGACGCGCACCTGCGAGATCCTGAAGTGCCGCGCGATCATCGCGATCGTCGCTCCCTGCTGACGCATCCGCACCAGCTCACGATCGCGCTTGGAGA
>DATCFW010000549.1:0-7632 GCA_036509295.1 Solirubrobacteraceae bacterium
TAGGGTGGGTGACGTAGGGGTAAAAGAACGATATGCAGAGTGTCGTGGGGAACTTGAACGAGACGTTTATCGCAGCCGCCGGCGCCGTGGCGCAGGCCCGGTCCCAGCTCGCCGATTTCGCCGCCTCCGTGGGAGCGACGGCCAGCCAGACCGACTCCATCCGCCTGGCCGCGTCCGAGGCGATGACCAACTCCGTACTGCACGCCTACTGCGGAGACCCGGGATTGATCTACGTCAGTGCGGCCGTCGTCGCCGGTGAGCTGCAGATCGAGATCGCCGACGACGGCTGCGGTCTGAAGGCACAGGCCGACCGGCCGGGCCTCGGGCTCGGGCTCGGGCTGATCTCTCAGGTGTCTGACGAATTCGCGATCGGGTCCCGGGCCTCCGGTGGCACCGAGGTGCGGATCCGCTTTCGCCTGGTCGACGCCGAGGCGCCGGAGCGATCCGGCGCGCACGACGACGAGGTCGCGGCCGACCCCGGCCGGCCGCGGCTGCAGCGTTCGTCGGCATCGCTGTCGATCGCCTGACGCCTGACGCCTGACGCCTGACGCCTGACGCCAGACGTCCCGAGTCCCTGGGCGCGGCGAGCGGACGGTCCCCTCCAGGTCAGCTAGGTCAGGTGGACGACGCGCTCGCCGTCAGCGGCCGCGTACAGCGCCTCGATCGCCCGCGCCTGCCCGGCGGCATCGGCGCGGCCGAGCAGGGGTGCGCCCGCACCGCGGATTGCCGCCGCCAGGTTGTCGGCCTCGAGCCCGTAGGAGTCGACCGCCGGAATCGCGATCGTCTCCGTGGTTCCGTCGCGGCGCAGCTCGATGCCGGGCCGGCGGCAGTGCCAGGGGTCGGCGATGAACAGGCTGCCCTCGTCGCCGACGACCTCGAGGTCGTGGCGATCGGAGAGCTGAAAGCCGGCGTCGAAGTGAGCGAGCACGTCGTCGGCGAATCGCAGCGACCCGACGAACGCGACGTCGACCCCGTCGCCGCCGGTGATCCGCGTTCCGGCGGCGGCCACCGGCTCGCCGGCGAGCAGCCGCGAGCCGTTCACGCAGTAGGACCCGACGTCCATCAGGGCGCCGCCCTCGAGCTCCCGGCTCAGTCGGACGTCGTGCGGATCGCGCAGCGCGAAGCTGAACGACGCGCGGATCAGTCGCAGCCGCCCGATCGCCCCGGACCCGACGAGCTCGACGATGCGGGCGGTCTGCGGGTTGTGGCGATACATGAACGCCTCCATGAGCAGCCGGTCGTGGCGCTCCGCGACGTCGAAGATGGCGTCCACCTCGGCGAGTCGGCGGCTGAGCGGCTTCTCGCACAGGACGTGCTTGCCAGCGACTAGCGCCCGCCGCGCCCACTCGAGGTGCAGTGAGTTGGGGAGCGGGATGTAGATCGCCTCGACGTCGGCGTCGTGGAGGAGGGCGTCGTAGCCGCCGTAGGCGCGCTCGATCCCGCGCTCACGGGCGTACGCCTGCGCGCGGGCCCCGTCGCGGCTGGCGACCGCCAGCACCTCGCCCGCTGACGAGCTCGCGACCCCGGCCAGGAACTTGTCGTTGATCCGGGCGGTCGACAGCACGCCCCATTTGACCGTCATGCTCGGCGGCCCGTCCCGATCGCCGCTTTAGACCAGCCGGACGGCCGGCGCCGCGGCGGCCGGGGCCGGGGTGGCCGGCGCCGGGGTGGCCGGGGCTGGGGTGGCCGGCGCCGGGTTGGCGGGCGCCGCGACGCAGCCCAGGCCCGCCGGCTGGAGAATGTCTGAGATGGCCACCCGCCGGAGCGTACCGAGTGCCTGATCGTGTGACCGCGTTCGCGCCGGGGCGCGTCAACCTGATCGGCGAGCACACCGACTACAACGACGGGCTGGCGCTGCCGTTCGCCATCGGCGCCGGCGTGACGGTGCGCGCCACCGCGACCGGGGAGGATCAGGTGCACGTGATCGCCGCCGACCTCGACGCGCACGACACGTTCGAGCTCGGCCGTCCCGGGCGGGTTTCCGGTTGGCGGGCGTTCGCGCGCGGTGCCGTCGGCGAGCTGACCACGGCCGGCGCGTCGCTGGTGGGGGCGCGGCTCGAGGTCTCGGGCTCGGTGCCGCGCGGGTCGGGCCTGTCCTCCTCGGCCGCGCTCGAGGTGGCGCTGTGCCTGGCGCTGCTGGGGATCGCCGGCGCGCCGGTGCCGGATCGGCTTGACCTGGCGGGGATCTGCTCCCGGGTGGAGAACGAGTGGGTCGGCGCTCGCACCGGCCTGCTCGACCAGATCGCCTCGCTGTTCGGGCAACCCGACCGCGCGATGCGGATTGACTTCCAGTCGCTGGAGGTGACGCCCGTGGCGCTCGAGCTCGACGGCCACCAGCTCGTCACCCTGGATTCGGGTGAACGCCATGCCAACGCCGCGAGCGGCTCGGACGCGAACGGCGAGACCGGCTACAACCAGCGCCGGGCCGAATGCATGCGCGCCGCCGAGCTGCTGGCGGTGGACAGCCTGCGCGAGGCGACGCTGGCCGGCGCCGACCGGCTGCCCGAGCCGCTGAATCGCCGCGCCCGTCACGTGATCACCGAGAACGAACGCGTGCAGCGGACCGTGGCGGCGCTGTCCGCCGGAGATCTGCAGCGAGTCGGCGAGCTGCTCAACGCGTCGCACGCGAGCCTGCGAGACTGCTTTGAGATCTCCACCCCGGCCGTCGAACGCGCCCTCGCCACCCTGCGGGCCGCGGGCGCGATCGGCGCCCGGATCATGGGTGGCGGCTTCGGCGGTCACGTGCTCGGGCTATTGCCCGCTGGGGCCACGCCCCCGAACGGCGCGCTCGCGGTCTCGCCCGGCCCCGGGGCGAGGATCGTCCGTTAGCGCTAACATGATGCCAACCTCCGGTGGGTGCCTGCGGAGCGGTGGAGAGGAGCCGTGGGGATGGACGTGCAGGACGACGGGAAAGCGCCGGGGCGGCCGCGACGGCCGGCCATCATGTCGGATGTCGGGCGCCTCGCCGGCGTCTCGCATCAAACGGTGTCCCGGGTCATCAACGGCAGCCGGCACGTGAGCCCGGCGACCCGCGAGCGGGTGCTGGAAGCGATGCGCGAGCTCGGCTATCGACCGAACTCGATCGCCCGCGCGCTGGCCACTGGGCGGACCCGGACGCTCGGCGTCGTCAGCTTCGACACAACGCTGTACGGTCCGGCCTCGACCCTGTTCGGGATCGAGCGAGCGGCCCACGAGGCGGGCTACTTCATCATGATCGCCAGCCTCAAGGCGCTCGACCGGGCCTCGGTGGTGCAGGCGATCGAGCGGCTGCGCGTCCAGGGGGTCGATGGGATCCTGGTGATCGTCTCTGAGGAGGAGTCCGCCGAGGCGCTGCTGCACGCCCCCCTCGACATTCCGCTGGTCGCCGTCGAGGCGGGTCCGGACCGCGGGATCCCTGTGGTGGCGGTGGATCAGCAGGAGGGAGCGACGATGGCAACCCGGCATCTGCTCGGCCTCGGCCACGCGACCGTCCATCACATCACCGGTCCGCTGGACTCGCTCGAATCCCAGCTGCGGGCGACCGGCTGGCGGGAGACGCTCGAGGCCGCCGGCGCGCCGCGGCCCGAGCCGCTGATCGGGGACTGGAGCGCTCGCGCCGGCTATCACCTCGGCCGCCGGCTGACCCGTGACCGGTCGGTCACCGCGGTGTTCGTGTCCAACGACCAGATGGCGCTCGGGCTGCTGCGGGCGATGCACGAGGCCGGCCGGCGGATTCCCGAAGAGGTGAGCGTCGTCGGCTTCGACGACATTCCCGAATCGCCCTACTTCACGCCGCCGTTGACGACGGTGCGCCAGGACTTCGGCGAGGTCGGCAGTCGCAGCCTGCGGGTGCTGGTCCGCACGATCGAGAGCCTCGAGGCCGGGGAGCGCCCGCCGACCGGCTCGCTGGTGCCGCCCGAGCTCGTCGTGCGCGCCAGCACGGCCGCCGCCCCGTCCGATTGACGTGAAATTGCATTGACATGGAACGGATGTGATCGCTAACATCGCGCCCGCTGACCAGGAGAGGAGAGACACACGTCTGAGGCGCGAACCCCCGCCGGGGGGAAGGCCTGAAGCTAACGCACGCAGATACCACCGCCGGCAGTTCGCGAGAGCGCGTGCGCGAACTGACACCGTCGGCTGACCGAAGTCGTCTGAGCCTTTAGTTAAATGTGATTGGACATCCAGTCCCCGGTTTGAAACCGTACGCGGGGACTGGTGGGTCCGGAGAGAGGGAGGAGCAGCACATGGCCAAAGAAGATCTCATCCACGATGCGATCGAACGGCTTGAGTGGGACGAGCGCCCCGAGGAGGAGAGTCCGTACAAGCGGATGCGGCAGCTCACGCGCCGCACCGCGTTGACCGGCGGCGCCGCCGGGATCGCCGCCCTGATCCTGCAGGCCTGCGGCGGGTCCAGCTCGAGCTCCAGCTCGAGCACGAGCTCGAGCATCACCGGCAGCGCATCCGCCGCCACCGGCGGGAGCGCGGCGGCCGGCATCTTCGCCGCGTCCAAGTCCTACAAGTTCACGCTGGTCAACCACGTGACGACCAACCCGTTCTTCACCCCGACCCAGAGCGGCGCGGCGGATGCCTGCAAACTGCTGGGCTGCACCTACCAGTGGACCGGCTCGGCCACGTCGAATATCGGCGAGATGGTCAACTCGATGCAGTCGGCGATCTCCGCCGGGTCCGACGGCATCGGGGTCGCGCTCATCGACCTGCACGCGTTCAACAAGCCGACGTCAGCCGCGCTCGCGGCCGGGATCCCGGTCGTCTCCTACAACGCCGACGCCGCGTCTAACCCGCGGCTGGCCTACATCGGGCAGGACCTGTTCGTGTCCGGTCAGCAGATGGGTGACCACATCGTCAGCCTCGTGCCCTCGGGTGACGTGGCGCTGTTCATCGCCACCCCCGGCTCGCTCAACATCCAGCCCCGGATCGACGGTGCGATCGCCACCCTGAAGGCCCACTCGTCGATCAAGTACCACGTCGTCGCCACCGGCGCCGCCGTCCCGCAGGAGCTTTCGACGATCACCGCCTACGCGGTCAGCCATCCCAACACCAAGGGGTACTTTGCGGTCGACGCCGGCTCGACCCAGAGCCTGGCCCAGGTGATCCGCAAGCAGGGCCTGGCGTCCAAGGGCGTGAAGGGCGGCGGATATGACCTCACCCCGGTCACCGAGCAGCTCCTCGCCGCCGGGGACATCCAGTTCACGATCGATCAGCAGCCCTATCTCCAGGGCTTCCTGCCGATCCTCGAGCTGTACCTCTACCAGGTCTCGTCGAAGCTGAGCGGGATCGCCGACGTCGACACCGGGCTGAAGTTCCTCGACAAGACGACGGTCGTGCCCTACAGCAGTACGAAGAGCCGGTTCGAGGGCACCGGCACGAGCGCCGGCGTCCAGAAGGCCTAGCGACGACTGAGGTAGGATTTCAGCCGGGCTATGGCCGTCACCTCTGACAGTCAGCACACCGGAGCTTCGCCCACCGGTCCGGCCGCGCGCCGGACCGGTCCGGGCGTCGGCCTGGGCACGCTGAAGCGCTTCCTCGTGCTCCGGGAGGGGAGCATCATCGTGGTCACGGTGATCACGCTGCTGTACTTCGCGCTGAGCACGTCGCACTTCATCACCGCCACCAACTTCAAGACGCTGCTGCCGTTCTTCGCGCCCTACGCCATCCTGGCCACCGGGCAGGTGTTCGTGATGATCACCGGGGAGATCGACCTGTCGATCGGGGGGCTGTACCTCATCTCCCCGTTCATCATGGAGAAGGTCTCCAACGCCGGGCTGCCGCTGATTCCCGCGCTGATCATCACGCTGCTCATCTGCGGCGCGCTCGGGGCGTTCAACGGCTTCGTCGTGGCGGTCATCGGGATCTCCTCGTTCGTCACCACCCTGGGCACGCTGTTCGCGCTCGACGGACTCACCCTGGTCATCTCCCACAACACCCAGATCACCCCCGTGGGCACGACGATCCTGGGCACCAGCACGTACGAGAACATCTTCGGAGCGGGGGTGTACTCGGAGCTGTTCTGGGCGCTCGGCATCGTGCTCGTGCTGCAGCTCGTGCTGTCGTTCACCCGCTGGGGGGTGTACACCGTCGCCGTGGGCGGCAACCGTCTGGGCGCGGCGGAGGCCGGCATCAGCGTCCGGCTGGTGCTGATCCGCAACTTTGTCTTGTGCGCGACGCTGGCCGGGTTCGTTGGCATTATCGAGTCGGTCCGCACGACGTCGGCGACGCCCGACCCGTCGGGTTCCAACGACATCCTGTTCCAGGGGATCTCGGCGGCGGTGATCGGCGGCACGTTGCTCCAGGGCGGCGCCGGGACGGTGGTGGGAGCGCTGATCGGCGCCCTGTTCCTCGGCATCCTCCACGACGGACTGGTGTTCAAGGGCGTGAACGCCAACTACCTGGATCTCTATCTCGGCATCGCCATCCTGCTCGCGATGGTGATCAACGTCTACGTCCAGCGCGTGCGGACGGGGGCGGGTCGTGGCGCCTGACTCCGTCGTCGCCGAGCACATCGTCGCGCCGGTCACGGCCGACGACGACGTGCTGCGGATCGAGCACATCGCCAAGCGGTTCGGGCCGACCGTCGCGCTGCGTGACATCAACCTCCATCTGCGCAAGGGGGAGGTGCTCGGGCTGCTCGGTGACAACGGCGCCGGCAAGTCGACGCTGATCAAGATCCTGGCCGGGTTCCAGCGCCAGGACTCCGGCACGATGTGGGTCAAGGGCCAGAATTACACCCCGCGGACCGTCGACGACGCCGGCAAGGCGGGGATCGACACGGTGTTCCAGGATCTCGCGCTCATCAACGAGCTCACCGTGTACCAGAACCTGTTCCTGCGCCGGGAGAAGGTGCGCACGCCGATCCCGTTCCTCAACAACGCGATGATGCGCCGCGAGGCGCGGCGAGCGCTGGATCAGATCGGCATCAACATCCCGTCGATCGATGTGCCGGTTGCCCGCCTTTCCGGCGGCCAGCGCCAGGCGATCGCCGTGGCCCGCACGATCTCCGGGGACGCGGACATCATCCTGCTCGACGAGCCGCTGGCAGCGATGGGCGCCAAGGAGGGCGCGATGATCCTCGATCTGATCGAGCGCCTCAAGAACGAGGGCAACGTCTCGATCATCATGATCCTCCACAACTATGTCCACGTGCTCGCCGCCTGCGATCGGGTGAACCTCATCCAGGACGGGGTGATCGGGCTGGACAAGCCGACGGCGGAGACCTCGGTGGAGGAGCTCACCGAGATCGTCGTCGAGGAGTACCGGCGGGCGCGACTGGAGGCGAACCTCGGCAACGGAGCCGGAAACGGCGCCGGCACGACCCCCGCTCGCGCGACCGGCGGCGGCGCTCCCCGCGCAAGCGCCACCCCCGCCGGCTCGACCAGCGCCGGCGCCCCGGGCGCGGGCTCGACCCCGACCGGCTCGACCAGCGGCGGCGCAGCGGACGACGGCCCCGCCCCCCCGGCCACGCCGCCGGCCTGAGCGCCCCCGCGATCGCCTCCCGATGAGCGGGCGTCAGTGCAGCATCGGTGTCGACTTCGGCACCGAGTCAGGACGGGTCCTCGTGCTCGATGCCCGCAGCGGCGAGGAGCTCGCTGTGAGCGTCGTTCGGTATCCGAGCGCGGTGTTCGACCGCGAGCT
>DATCFW010000550.1:0-3226 GCA_036509295.1 Solirubrobacteraceae bacterium
TCAAGAAGAAGCTCAAGACGCCGGCGTTCGCCGCCGCGGTGAGCCGCCCGGACATCACCGAGGGCTCCGCCGCGCTCGGCGTCGACTTCGACGAGCACCTGACGATCGTGATCGCGGCCCTGACCGAGCGGAGCGCGGATCTCATGCCGGCCGCGGGCGCTCCGGCTCCGGCCGCGGACGACTGACATGGCGGCGGAGGGCTGACATGGCGCCCGTGGAGGTCGTCGTCCTCGAAGGCGACGAGACCGGCCAGGAGCTGCTCGAGCAGTCGCTGCGGGTCCTGGACTCCGAACTGCTCGGCCTCGAGCTCTCGCTGGAGCGGTTCGACCTCTCCCTGGAGAGCCGCCGGGCGAGCGCGAACGGGATCGTCGACGAGGCGGCGGTGGCGATGCGCCGGGCCGGCCTCGGGCTCAAGGCGCCGACGATCACCCCCGAAGGCGCCGACGACGTCGGCTCGCCCAACCGGATCCTCCGCGAGGAGGTGGACGGCAAGGTGATCGTCCGCACCGGCCGCCGGCTGCCCGGCGTCGCCCCGATGGCCGGCGTGTACCACCCGATCTCGGTGGTGCGAATGGCCGTCGAGGACGCGTATGGCGCCGCCGAGCGCCGCGAGGGCGACGCCGGGGCCGCCGCCGAGGTGGCCTACCGCACCGAGAAGATCACCCGCTCCACCTGCCGCGCCGTCGCCGAGTACGCGTTTCGCACCGCCGGAAAGATGGGCGCTCGCGTCTACGGTGGCCCCAAGTGGACCGTCTCGCCGGTCTATGAGGGGATGCTCAAGGAGGAGATGGACGCCGCCGCGTCACGCCACCCCGACATCGCCTACCAGCCGGTCCTGATCGACGCGACGTACGCCGGGCTGTTGTCGGGCGCAACCGACGCGCCGCTCGTGATCCCCGCGCTCAATCGCGACGGTGACTGCCTGTCGGATCTCGTGCTGCCGATGTTCGGGTCGATCGCCGGCGCCGAGTCGGTGCTGCTCGCCTTCGACGACGCCTATGACACGACCTGCGCGATGGCCGAGGCGCCCCACGGGACCGCGCCGGCGCTGCTCGGCAAGGACCTGGCCAACCCGCTGGCGATGATCCTCGCCTGCGGCGCGCTGCTGCGTCACGCCGCTGACCGCCACGGACCCGACTGCGAGCGGGCCTCCCGCGCGATCTACGAGGGCACGCTGGAGACGATCGCCGCGGGCACCAAGACCCCGGATCTGGGCGGGCACGCCGGCACCACCGAGTTCACCTCGACGGTCGTGGACCGGATCGCCACCAAGCTCGATGTCTGGTCCTCGCTCGGCTCCTGAACCCGCCGCCCCCGCCTCGGGCGAGTTCCGTCCGAGCCCCGTCGTAGTCTTACGAACATATGTTCCATGGTCCACAGAACCGATTCCGCGCATTGATGACGCTGCTCGACGATGTCCTCGGTGATCCCGAGCCCCCGGCCGCTCCCCACCCCCACCGCCGTCCGGTGAGGATCGAACGCACGCGCCGAGCGGGCAGCGTCTCCGCCCGGCCCGCCCACTGCCTCTCCCCCGTGCGCCGCGGTCCCGACCGCACGTCGCGCGACCGCGTCGCCTGACTGCTCGGCCCCACGCGGGCTCAGGGCGGACGCCTCGCGGCGGCACGGCGCCCGGCCGCACGTTGTCACGCCGGCGCGGGCTTCAGCACCCGGCGCTCACCGGAGCAGCAGCATGCCGGCGAGCGCGATGACGCCCTCGGGCTCGCCGGTGGGCGTGCCGTTACCGGATTCGCCGATCGCGATCAGGACGGCGACGAACGTGCCCACGCCGAGCACGACGCAGATGACCAACAGAACGAACGCCTGCGGATTTTCCCGGAAGAACTTTGTCATCGCGCGCATCGCCCTGGATAGTGCCACGGCCGCGACGGCCCAGAGCCCGTCATCGCGGGCGTGCGAGAATGCGCCGATGAGCACATCAGACACCGATGGCGAGCCCATCACCGAAGAGGGACTGGTCGCGCTCAAGGCCGAGATCGGTGAGCTCGAGACCGTGGCCCGGCGCGACATCGCCGCCCGGATCCTGACCGCCCGCGGCCACGGCGACCTTAAGGAGAACGCCGAGTATCACGCCGCCAAGGAGGACCAGGCCCACCTGGAGACCCGCATTCTCCGTCTCCGCCGACGCCTGCGCCATGCGGTGGTCGTCGACACCACCGCCAATGCCGACAGCGTCACGTTCGCCTTTGGCCACTGCGCCGAGGTGCGCGACGAGGGGACCGGCGAGGTTCACACCTGGACGATCGTCGGCGCCACCGAAGCCGACCGCGCCGCCGGCAAGCTGTCCGCCGAGTCGCCGGTGGCTCGCGCCCTCATGGGTCGCATCGCCGGCGAGACCGTCGAGGTCTCGACGCCGCGCGGCCCCCGCCGCCTGAAGATCGAGCGCGTTCTCTAACCCTCGCGGGCCGGGTGGCGATCCACCGGTGGCCCCTTCACCGGCCGTCGCTCGCGCAGAGGCGGCGTCCGGGCCGTCCTGGTCCGCCGCCCGCGCCGCGGTCGCACGTCGCGCAACCCGCAGTCCGCGCATCCAGGCGGCGTGCACACCGTGGTGCGGGCGGTGGGCGAGGGCCGCCGTTCGCAGCGACGCTGTCCAGAACAGCCACGGCCATGCACCAGGGGCAACAAAAAGACCCCGCTTACGCCGAACGCGCAAACGGGGTCAATAGAAGAACCGGCGGCGACCTACTCTCCCAGGCCCTTGCGGGCCAAGTACCATCGGCGCTGAGGGGCTTAACGGCTCTGTTCGGAAAGGGAAGAGGTGTTTCCCCCTCGCCATAGCCACCGGAAACTTGTCAAGACCGCGCGCCTCACCCGGGGGTGAGGACCGCTCTCCGCGGGCCTTCAAAACTACACAGCGCCGATGCTCGGATATCTAAATATCCGTCAAGCCCTCGACCGATTAGTACCAGTCTCCTACAGGTGTCACCACCCTTCCAGATCTGGCCTATCAACCTGGTGGTCTTCCAGGGGTCTTACTCTCTCAAGGAGATGGGAGAGCTCATCTTCAGGCCGGCTTCCCGCTTAGATGCTTTCAGCGGTTATCCGATCCGCACGTAGCTAACCTGCGATGCCCTTGGCAGGACAACAGATACACCAGAGGTGCGTTCATCCCGGTCCTCTCGTACTAGGGACGAATCCTGTCAACTCTCCAACGCCCACGGCAGATAGGGACCGAACTGTCTCACGACGTTCTGAACCCAGCTCGCGT
>DATCFW010000551.1:0-3403 GCA_036509295.1 Solirubrobacteraceae bacterium
CCGCTGCCGCTGCCGCCGCCGGTGGCGCCGGGCGCCGGCCGCCGGCCGGGGGCAGGCCCGGAGAGTAGCCACCCGTCGCCCACGGCGCGGACCAGGCCACGGCGATTCAGGCCTGAGAGCGCGCTGGTGACCGTTGGGCGCCGGGCGGCGACGAGATCGGCCAGCACCGTGTGGGTGAGGCGCAACGGGAGGACGACGCCGTCGCTGCGCACGCGGCCCCAGCGACCGGCCAGGTGCCAGAACAGCAGGTGCAGGCGGTGATCGACGCGGGCTTGGTGAACGATTGCCATGTTCACCGCCAGCTGGCGCGATCGCAGGACCGACCGGGCGAACAGGCGGCCGGCGACCTGGGGGAAGCGGGCGAGCTGTCGGGCGAACCGGCCGTCGAGGACTGCCACCCGAGCGCGCTCGAGGATGAGCCACTCGACCGCCAGCGGCAGCGTCGACGCGTCGGCTTCGCCCTGCAGCGAGCGGAGCACGTCGCCCTCGCCGATGAGCTCGGCGCCGAACCGGCCATCGATGCCGACGCGATGGAGTATCACCCCCTCGAGCACGAGTAGCCCGATACCGTCGCTGATCGGGATCGCCCGTCCGGCCCACGTCCCGGTCGGGATCCGAACCTCGCGCGCGACCAGCGCCTCCACCGCCTGCGCCCGACGACCCGGCTCGATCGCCTCGGCGAGATCCGGGTCCTCGCGCAGGACCCAGCACACGTTCGTCGGCCTCGCCGCGTGGCTGGAGGCGGTCACTGTGGCAGGCCCTCCCGCGCCAAGCCGGCCGGCGGACGCGCGCTCTCGGTGATGAGCTGCTCGATCGCCGCGCTCAACTCGCGCGGCCGTTCCAGGGGAGACATGTGGCCCGTCCCGGGCAGCTCGATCAGCCCGGCCGGGTTCGGCAGCGTCCGGGCGATCCGGCGCGCATGGTCGGGTGGGGTGAGACGGTCGCGCTCGCCGGCGACGACCAGCGTCGGGATTGTCAGCTTGGCCACGGCGTGCCACAGATTCATGTCGGACAGCGCGACCCCGGTCGCGGCTCGGACCGCGGATGGGGTGTGCATCAGCATTCGCTCATAGAACGCGACGTCACCGGCGCTCGCGCCCGGCCCGAACGCGCTGTAGCGGATGACGGCCTGCTGGAGCGGAGATGAGAACGGGGGCAACGGGGCACGGGCGCTGAGCAGCGCCCGGCCGGCCCACGGCCGGTTGAGCCAGCTCGCCACCTCGGGGATGAGCAGGTGCCCGGAGATGAGGTCACCGAGCCCGGTGTTGACCAGCGCGCCCGCGCGCGCCCGCGCCGCGGAATCGTGGTGCTCGGCCCAGGCGGCGATCGACATCGCGCCCAGCGAGTGGCCGACGACGGTCACCGGCTCGTCGCCGCCGACGGCGGCGAGCACCGCCTCGACGTCCTCGCCGAAGCGCTCCATGGAGTAGTCGCCGTCGGTCGCGGGGCCGCTGGCGCCGTGTCCGCGCAGGTCGTAGGCGACCACACGCAGCCCACGGCCCTCCAGCAACCGGATGACCGGCCCCCAGAAGGCGAGCTGTTCGGTCCAGCCATGCGCGAGGACCACGGTCGGCGCACGCTCGGGGCCGAACGCCTCCGCATGCAGCGCGGTGCCGTCGGCCGACTCGATCGTCAGCGGCCGCCCGCCGAGCGGCTCGCTCAGCCGCCGGAAGTCCTCGTCGTCGGCGATCGCGCGCAGGTGACGTCGTTGGAGGGCGGCCCCGGCGACGATGCTGCCGACCGCGGCGGTGGCGGCGACAGCAGTTCTCGGGCCGAGCCGGGGGAGGCGGCGCGCGCTCATCGACCTAACTTACCCGTATCCCCGCTCGGGCCGACCTCGGCGCAGCGAGGTGCGTAGGATTTGGCCCCGTGCGAATTGGGATGCTGACGGGCGGTGGGGACTGCCCCGGCCTGAACGCGGTCATCCGGGCGATTGTGCGCAAGGGCGTCGACGCGTACGGCGACGAGCTCGTCGGGTTCCGGGACGGCTGGCGCGGCGTGCTCGAGGACGTCTACGATGAGCTGACGATCGAGTCCACGCGCGGGATCCTGCCCCGTGGCGGCACCATTCTCGGCAGCTCGCGAACGAACGTCTTCAAGCGCCCCGACGGGGTGGCCGAGGTCCGCGCCACGCTCCAGCGCCATCGCCTCGACGGTCTGATCGCGATTGGCGGCGAGGACACGCTCGGCGCCGCCAGCCGACTGTTCACCGAAGGCCTGAACGTGATCGGCGTTCCCAAGACGATTGACAACGATCTCGGCGCGACCGACGTGACGTTCGGCTTCGACACCGCGCTGCACGTCGCGACCGAGGCGATCGACCGCCTGCACACCACCGCTGAGAGCCATCACCGCAACCTGGTGGTCGAGGTCATGGGCCGGAGCGCGGGGTGGATCGCCCTGCACTCGGGCCTCGCCGGTGGGGCCGACGTCATCCTCATCCCCGAGATGCCGTTCGACATCGACGAGGTCTGCCGGCTGATCAACCGCCGTCACGGGCGCGGCCGGTACTTCGCGATCGTTGTCGTCGCCGAAGGGGCCACGCCCAAGGCGGGGACGCTGAGCGTCGCCACCGGCGAGACGGACGAGTTCGGCCATCCGCGGCTCGGCGGTATCGGCCAGGTGCTCGAACGGGAGATCGAGCGGCGCACCGGGTTCGAGACGCGCACGACGGTGCTCGGCCACATCCAGCGTGGCGGCACCCCGACGGCGTTCGATCGCGTGCTCGCGACCCGGCTGGGGCTGGCGGCGATCGATGCGGCGCATTCCGGCCAGTGGGGGATGATGACCGCGCTGCACGCCACGGAGATCGAGCTGGTGCGCCTCGCCGACGCGGTGGCCGAGGTGCGGCGCGTCCCGGTGGCCGAGTACGAGCGCTACGGCGTCCTGTTCGGCTGACCACCGGCGGCCGGCGAATTCACCGCAACATCGTTTGCCAGCGGGATGATCCGTCTATTCTGAGCGATAGCGGCCGCATTACAGACCGGCGATGGCCGCGCGTCACTCCAGCCAAGGGAGCACAGCGACGATGAGCACGACCCATGCCACGAACGTGAACGCCAACCTCAAGCGTCTGGCCGAGGCCGGGACCAGCCCGTGGCTCGACCTGCTGCGGCGCTCGATGGTGGCGGACGGGGAGCTGGCCCGGATGATCGCCGAGGAATCGCTGCTCGGCGAGACCTCCAACCCGTCGATCTTCGAGAAGGCGATCCTCGAGTCCGACGACTATGACGACGAGCTGGGGGCGGCCAAGGGGAAGGGGCTCGAGCCACAGGCCATATACGAGAAGATCGCCATCAAGGACGTGCAGATGGCGTGTGACGTGTTCCGCGAGACATGGGACACCCACCATCATCAGGACGGGTTCGTCTCACTGGAGATCTCGGCGGACATGGCCCACGAC
>DATCFW010000552.1:0-4528 GCA_036509295.1 Solirubrobacteraceae bacterium
AGGCGCGCTGGCCCGCGGTGCTGGCGATCCTCGCGCTGCTGGCCGGCCTGATCGTGACGCTGCTCGGCGTGACCGGGCTGGCCCTCGGTCACCACAACGACTTCGGCACGTTCGCCAAGCGCCTGCGGCGGTACCTGCACCTCCATCACTAACGGGGCTTCGCCCCGGCCCGACGAGGCGTGCTGCCGGCGACCGTCGGTGGCTGGGCGGGAGCCGGGTTCTTGCACGGGCGCTGGGTGGCGGTTGGGCGGTAGGCTCCGGTCGCGGGTCGCTCGGGATGGCGGGCCGTCCCGGTCATGAGCCGCGCTGGGCGGTAGGTGCCCCTCCTTGGGGGGGCGTGGACCCCGACGACCGGAGCTTGGGATGAGCGTACCTCTGTGTGCTGCTGACGTGCTGGGCGAGCACGTGGTCTTTGAGCTGGATTGCATCGACCGGATGTATCTCAACGCCTACGTGCGCAAGCTGACCTACCCGGCCGGGGTGGCGTCGTTCTTTACCCACCATCGCGGCGCGACGTTTGCCTCCACGGCGCTGGCGGACCCGATCAGCAAGCGGTTTGTCGCCGCCATCCAGGGCTACGCCGTGGATCGCGAGATTCCGGTGGTGCGGTTTGTCAAGGGGCAGCGCAAAGACGATGTCGCCCACGAGCACCTGGCGCAGTTCGGGGACGGGGAGGGCATCTACATGGTCGGGGTGGCGCAGGAGAAGATCGCCACCTTCCGCACCGAGAAGCGCCGCAACCCCGAGACGGGGGCGACCTACCCGTGGATCGTCAGGGCCAGCGCGGTGGTCAACCAGTACTACATGTATGGCCAGGACGTCGACTTCGGCCCGTTCTTCATCAAGTTCTCCAGCTACTTCCCCTACGGCGCGAAGCTGTGTCTCAACGGCCATCACTGGGCTCAGCGCCAGGCCCGGGCGGCCGGGATCGCGTTCACCGAGCTGGATAACGGGTTTGTCGACTGCGATAACCCAGCTGCGTTGCAGCGCATCTGTGACCGCCTCTCGCCCGCGAAGATCGACGCGTTGTTTCGCAAGTGGCTGGCGCGGCTGCCCCACCCGTTCACCCCCGCAGACCGCCGCGCCGGGTATCGCTATGAGCTGTCGGTCTTGCAGGCCGAGTTCTCCCGCACCCAGGTGCTGGACCGCCCGCAGTCGGGCCGCATCTTCTTTGAACAGCTGATCCGCGAGAACCTCGATCTCGGCCGCCCTGACCGGGTCAGCCTGATCTTCGGACGCCAGGTCCGCACCCGCGGCCGGCGCCCAACGCCGTCGCGGTGGCGCACCCGGGTGCTGACCGCGGATGTCAGCCCGTCGATCCACGTCGACTACAAGCACTCAAAGATCAAGCAGTATCACAAGCTCGGCCGGGCGATCCGGACCGAGACCACCATCAACGACACTCGGGACTTCGGAATCGGCAAACGGCTCAAGAACCTGCCCGAGTTGCGGCAGGTCGGCTTCTCGGCCAACCGGCGCCTGCTCGCCACCCAACGACTCGGCCACGACCCGATCGCCGCCGCCCGCGTGTTCACCACCGTCACCGAGCCAGCCACGATCGGTGACACCCGCGTCGCCGGGCTGCGGTTCGGCGACCCGCGGGCGATGGCGCTGCTCTCGCTGCTGGCCGTGTTTCGCCTGTCCGTGCGGGGGTTCACCAACCGCGATCTGCGCTCGCACCTCGCGCCCCTGCTGGGCCTAGCGCCCGGCGCCATGACCGCCGGACAGGCCACCTATGACCTACGGCGACTACGCATCCACGGCCTCATCAAGCGCATCCCGCACACCAACCGCTACCTCCCCACCGAGAACGGGCTGCGCACCTCCCTGGTGTTCACCCAAACCCACGCCCGGCTGCTGACCCCCGCATTGGCCGCCGCGCAGAACCCGCTGGCCGACTTCCCCGACCTACACCGAAAACTCAACCAGCTCCAAGACGCCATCGACGATCACGCCCAACGCCAAGGACTCGCCGCCTGAAACTTGACTCAACTTCAACGACCGCTCGGGTCAAGGACCCTAGCCGGGCGGACGCTCGTCACCCCGCGCGTCGTCCCGGACGGGGAGACCGTCGCCGTGCGCCTCGTGGAAGCTCTGCGGGAGCGGGCGGTCGTGATGTGGCGAACGCACGCCGACAGGATGCCCGACGAAGCCGCCGCGCTCTCGGTGCTCGCGCTCGCAGACCTGCACGACGCCGCCGAACAGGCCGGCGCGCCGTGGACGCTGCTGCTGGACGAGTTCGGTGCCGTGATCAAGATGGCCGCGCAACGGGGAGTGGCGATCCTGCAACGTGGCCGCTCCCACGGCGGACAGGTGATCGTGATCACCCAATCGGCCGCCGACATCGACGCGCTCACGCAACAGCCTGGCTTGCTGGCGAGCTTGACCGACAACTTCGCAGGCGTCGTCGCGCACCGACAGACCAGCCCAGAGTCCCGTGACTGGCTCGCGAAACTGATGGGGACCCGCTCGCTATGGCAGATGACCAGCCAGACTGGCGCGCACGGACACACGCATACGGGGCGCGGCAGCGCCCGACGCGTGCGCGAGTTCCGCATCTCTTCGGACACGTGCGGCTCGCTCAACCGAGGCGAAGCGGTGATCTACACGCCGATCGCCGGCGAGCCCATCCGCGCGAGCATCCTGCCGGTTCACCTGCCTCAAGCGGAGCCTGAGCGGATCGACCCGGCCGGCCCACGCACCCGCTGCGAGGTTCCGGTGTACCCCGAGCAGACGCTGCCGACCACACGGTCGCCAGACAGGACGCCAATAGCCCAGCGAACAGGCCCCGGGAAGTCGGCGTGATCCGCCGGACCCAGAGCTACCGTCAATGACGACAGCCATGAGCCAGATCCACGACAACTCTGACAGCGCACCGGGCGCAAGCGCCCAGCGCGAGTACGCGCGACGCCAACAAGCGCGACGCCAGCGCGTCCGAGCCAGATACGGACCGGTGGGCTCACTCGTCGCGGCGCTGGCCGGCGAGCCACGAAACGTCGACGCCTGGCGCCAGGGCGCCGAGGGCGAAGCAGCGACCGCCCGCGCGCTCGAGTGGAGCCTGCACCGCAGCGACGTCGTCCTGATGCACGACCGGCGTGTCCCCGGCCGCGGGCGGGCGAACATCGACCACATCGCCATCGGCCTCGCCGGAGTTACGGTGATTGACACCAAGAGCAGCCGCGGTCGCGTCCAGCTCGGGACCGTCGGCATCATCAACCGGCGCGAGCAGCTGCTCGTCAACGGACGCGACCGCACCAACCAGCTCGACTCGCTGCAGCGCCAGATGGAACGCGTCGCCGGCGTCCTGGTGCAGAACGACGCCGGTGATGTGTCGGTGTTCGGAGCGTTGTGCTTCCCGTTCATGCGCCGTGAGTGGCTGCACTACAGCCGCGCGCGCGACGGATTGATCACCGTCGACGACCCCGCCCACATCGCCAAGCTCGTCAAACGCGCCGGACTGCTCACCGTCGACGAGGTGGCGTGGCTCGCGGACACTCTGGCCGCGGCGTTCCCGCCGGCTTGAGACCGGCGGTCAGAGACTGGCCGGAAGCTGTAGCACCGGCACGTGCGACGGAAACGTCGGCGCCCGGGTGAGGCGATGGTCGTCGGTCAGCAGGCTGGCGCCGAGCTGCTCGGCCAGCGCTACATAGAGCGCGTCGGCGACCGTGAGATTGTGCCGGTAGCTCCAGGCGGCCTGGACCAGCGGCGCGACAGACGCGTGACGAAGATGCCAACCGCCAAGCCGACCGACGGCGACGCTCGCCTGCGATTCGGACAGCTTTTGACCGAGGAGCTGCCAGCGCAGCACGCCGAGGACCTCGGAATAGAAGTGCTCCGGCACCCAGCCCTCAGCCCCAACCGGGAGCAGCCTCGCGAGCGCCCGGCCGCGTCGCGTATCGCAGACGATCTCGACGCCGGCGGATGCGTCGATGACAACCAGGGTCACGCCTGGGCGTCGACGCGCAGCGCGCGCAGCGCCGCGGCGCCGTCGACGCTTTCAAGCTCAGGCTCGGGACCCGCGAGCAGCTCGTCAATGAACGCACGGAACGCCTCGGGCGAGGCGTCCTCGTCCGGATTGGTGAGCACGACAGCCGAGCCAGGTGGAAGGTCCGCAGGTACGCCAGACATGGCCTGATCGTACCGTGCAGCATCAACCGCGACGAGTGGCGGACGGGGGCTGGGAATGTGGCCGGCGTTTGCGTGAGGCCGCGTTATTCTGAGCCCAAGAAGACCCGCGGACTGCGCAACCGAGCCGGACGCGGTACGGCCCCTATCGTCGTGCCCTGGCTGTTCGTCCGCGAGTCGCGCCAACATCGCGGCCTTCCCGACGGCGGATCGTCTCGGCGCTGGCCCGGTCCACGTACCGCCGGACCCGGTCCTGGTCGATCCACGGGAAGCGTTGTCCGGCCACCATCAATGCTATGCCCAGCACCGGTGCACCGAGTGCGTAGACGACCATCAACCGTTCCTCCGAGCGGCGGGCGACTGGCCATGGCCCTTCCAGGTCGACGTAGCCCTCCAGCGAGTT
>DATCFW010000553.1:0-3890 GCA_036509295.1 Solirubrobacteraceae bacterium
CCTGTGGATGTTGACTTCAGCGAGTTCGGCGTTGCTGACCTTGACGCCTTTGGGGTAGTCGGTCTCGTCCAGGCGGGCGTAGACTTTCAGGCCGGTGCTGGTCGTGGTGCCGGCGATCAGGTTGATGATCGTGGCGTAGTCGATCAGCGGCTTGCCGCGCCAGTTGTGGCTGATGAAGCTGAACAGGCGGTGCTCGATTTTGTTCCATTTCGAGGTCCCGCGCGGGAAGTGGCAGACCACGATCTGAAGGCCGGTCCGGTCGGCGAGGTTCTGCAGCTCGAGCTTCCACAGGCGTCCGCGGGCGCTGTTGGAACCGCCGGAGTCCGCGGTGATCGTCAGCGCCGTCGCGTGCGGGTAGGCGACGGTGCCGAGTTGCTCCCACCACGACAGGATGCTGTTCGCGGCGAACGTCGCGGTGTCGCGCGAGATACCCACGCTGACCCAGCCCTCGTTGCGCGCCAGGTCATACACCCCGTAGGGGATCGCCTTGCCGTCCGCGTGGCTGGGGAAGTCGTGCGTGTTGACCTCGACCGGCGTGCCCTTGGGCGCCCACTCCTGCCCACCGTTCTTGAACTCGCCGACCAGCTCGCGATGCTTGGTATCGATCGAGATCACCGGCTCATGCGCCGTGATCGCCTGCGCGGCAGTCTCACTGATGTACCGAAACTGCCGGTCGCGGTCGGGATGATCAGCCCCCTCGCGGGTCTTGACGTTCTGCTGCATCGTGTACCCCGCGGTGTGCAGCAACCGCAGCACCGAGCGATCCACCAGCTCATGCCCCAGCTCGCGCAACCCCTCAGCCAGCTTCGCCGCGCTCTTTGACGT
Source organism: Solirubrobacteraceae bacterium (assembly GCA_036509295.1). Taxonomy (GTDB): domain Bacteria; phylum Actinomycetota; class Thermoleophilia; order Solirubrobacterales; family Solirubrobacteraceae; genus Palsa-465. Next base: position 826 of record DATCFW010000553.1, read on the forward strand.
ATAGCGCAACGGCCGCTCGGGATCCCCCCGCGTCGCCGGAGCAACGAGCCGCTCGAGATCCTCCACCACCGTCGGATCGACCTCCGTCAACCGCCTGCGACCCGCGCCCGCACGACGCGCCCGCCCCACCGCGGGTGGCTGCTGCTCGCCCGAGCGCTCCCTGTCGAGCTCGCCCAGCCCACGCTCGATCGTCCGCCGCGAGATGCCCGTGACCCGCGCGACCGCCGCGATCCCCCCACGCCCATGCGAACATGCCTCCGCCGCGCACCACCGCCGCCGCCCGCGCTCATCAAGCGTGCCACTCATCGCCTCCCACCGCACCTCGATCGGACGCTCGTCGATCACACAGCCAGATTCAACAACCGACCCCCGATCCCTGCCCATAACACGACACTAATAAAGTCGTGAGCACTAAGGCCGGTCAGGCCCCCGTCTCATATGCGGATCGACAACCGGACACTCCGGAGCGTCCGCTGAACGCCGTCCGACCGTCTCAGTTCCCAACGGCTGACTGCGACGCTGGCCGCGACATCATCGAGGGGTGATATCGAGGGTGAGCGGCTTCGGCGGTTGGGAGCCTGAGACCGGGTCGCCGGTGGGGATGGATTAGAACGGCAGGAGCAGCGCGTAGGGCCAACCGTTTTCTGGGCCGCGGTGAATCCGCGCGCTTGGTGGGGTGGTGTAGCGCAGCAGCCGTTGATGACCGGCGAGCGGGAGCGTCTCATAGACGCTGAAGCGAAGGCGGGTGACGTTCTTTAGGTTGCCATAGCCATAGCTGTCGAGCTCAATCGGAGCGTAGGTTCTGGGATTGACGTAGTAGGTCACCAACGGAAGCTTGGACTGGGGATCTAGCAAGGTGATCTCGATCGCCGGCTTGCCATCGGCGGTCGTGGCCCGGGTCACATGGGCGTGGCCTGAGGTCAGCAGGCCGTGCAGTTGCGCCGCGAAGCTTGAGGAACCGGGGTAGGGTTGCTCGGCTCCCGGGGTGATTTGCGCCTGCTCGGGCGAATGCACGACGACTGGCAGGAGCTGCTGGGCGTGACCGTTCCACGAGGCGGACCACGAGACTGTTTGGCTGCCGTTTCGCAGCCCGTTCACTTCGGCGGAACTGATGGTGCTGGTGTGAAACCCGTGGAGCAGCTTGACGCGCAGGAGGTAGCTGTCCGGCTGTGCGCCGGGATGCACGGTGTATCGGGGCTTGCTGCTTGGCAAATGGGAGGCCACGGGATACAGCACGTTGCTGGTCATGTCATAGGTCTGGCCGCTGTGACCGCTGTCTTGCTCGAGCACAGGACCTCCGGCCAGGTGCACGATCACGCGACCGCTCGACGGCGGCGGGCCCTGCTGTAGCCACGCTTCCTCTGTTAGGGATGAGACGGGGTTGACGGTCGTCTTCATCGCCCGTGGACTCTGGGTCTGGGTGGCCACGATGTGCAGGATCGTGCGCGGTGATCGTGTTGGTGTGAGCACGTCCGCGGCCCGTTGCATGACCTGCTTAGCCCACGCCGACTGGGTAGCGGCCGGCGCGAGAATCGAGGTGATCACCGCGACCGCCACCGCGACCGAGGCCAGGGCAAGCCCGAAGCGCACCACCCGCCGGCGCCGGATGATCCGAACGCTGTTCTGAGCGGGGTACTCGCGGGCGGCCGCGTCGCGAAGGGCCTGTTGGAGGCTGTCGATGTAGTCGGTCATCGATGCTCCTTGAGTTGGGTTCTGAGTCGTCGAAGTCCGCGGCTGACGTGCTGGCGGGCGACCTGCTCTGAACAGCCCATTTGCGTCGCAAGCTCGCGATACTCGGCATCCTCGAGCACGCGGGCTCGGACCGCGTCTCGCTGCGCGGCTGGGAGTTGGTCAAGCAGCGCGAGGGCCTGCTCGCCGTCAGCTGCGAGCTCCCCGATGCGGACAAGATCCTCGTCCTCGAGTTCAAGCACCGGGATACCCAGGCGCTCGCGGGCTCGCGTATCCACGCGCTGGCGGCGAGCGCTCTCGCGCAGCTTGTTCTGGGCGATCCCCAGTAACCACGCCGCCGCGGGAGGCCCACCCGCCCGAAAGCGCCGACAGCCCAACAAAGCCGAGGCGAACGTCTCGCCAGCCAGATCAGCCGCTAACTCACACGATCCAGTCCGCTGCGCCAGCACCGCAACGACCAGCGCAATGTGCCGCGCATAGAAGGCAGCAAATGCGTCGGCGTCACCATCAGCGGTCGCGGCCAACAGCTCCTCATCGCTACGCCGATCCGAGATCCGCTCCACACCAACAACCTTGCACTCATCGCCGATTTGTGACAGCACCAGCCAGAATCGGCGCTCTCGCGCGCAGCCACGGCACCGCGACTGCTGTTCCCGCCGAAGGCGGCCACGCCCACCAAGAGGACCTGGCAGAAGGGGATGGCTGAGCGCACGCTCGGACGGCCGTTTGCGGCTGTGGGCCCCGGCCCGATCGGAGCGTCCGCGAACCAACGCTGACCGAACACGGGACAACTGCACCTCGTCGCATGCTCGTGGCCTGCCTCGAGACGCCCGCCCGGCGAGCCGGCTCAAACAATGGAATCGACGGCGGCGAATGCGACGAACCCATCCCCATCCCACTTGGCGCTGCGAGTCATGCCGATCGTCTGCGCGAGCCTTACGGCGGCAGCGTTATCCGGTCGAGTCCGCGCGAGGATCGGACGAGTCGGGTCACACTGGCGCGCAACCATGATCGCCGCCCGTGCGGCTTCTGCGGCAAGACCTCTGCCCCAAGCATCCGGCGAGAACCGGTAGTAAAGATTCCAGCAGTCTCGCCCACGGAGGGTGATCGACCGCACGCCCGCGACGCCGACGACCTCGCCGAGATATTCGACAACCCAGTAGCCGATGCCGTGCTGCTCCCAGTCGCTGATGAAGCCGCTGATGATCTCCTGGCTCTAGGCCCGGCTCGGCGCTCCCCCCGGCCGATGCTCGTTGGTACGCGGATCCGTGCTGATCGCGACCAGGGCAGGAACATCGGCGGAGACCACGCGGCGCAGTCGTAAGCGCTCGGTCGTGACAAGAGCCCACCGGCCATCCATACACCTGATCGTAAGA
>DATCFW010000554.1:0-2240 GCA_036509295.1 Solirubrobacteraceae bacterium
CCAGCAGCCCGGCGCGACACCGGCGGAGATCGAGTTCGCCCGCCGCTGGCAGGAAATGCCGAAGGTGGTGTTCTCCTCGACGACCAGCACGGTCGACTGGAACACCCGTCTGGTCACCGGCGACGCGGTCACCGAGATCACCAGGCTCAAGGCCGACGACGGCGGCCCCATGGACATCGGCGGTGCCACACTCGCCGCAGCGGCCATGCGGGCCGGGCTGATCGACGAGTACGCGATCGTCACCCATCCGGTCCTGGTGGGCGGCGGCACGCCGTTCTTCACGGCCCTGGACAACTGGGTGAACCTGAGCCTGGTGGAGACCCGGACGTTTCCCGACGGCGTGGTGCTGACCAGGTACGAGACCAGGCGCTGAGTGCCCGACGTCGGATCAGCGCGGGCTTCGGGCCACCCAAGGATCTCGTGGCGCTGTGTTCCGAGGCGATCGCGACGTCCCTGCCGGATCCTGTTCTTCACCGCAGACGATCCGTCCAGATAGGGATCGGCGGACAAGCGTGCGATCCTTCGGGGTGTGTTTGAGCGATTTACCGAGCGCGCCCGCCACGTGGTCGTCCTGGCTCAGGAAGAGGCCCGGGCGCTGCGCCACCACTACACCGGCACCGAGCACATCCTGCTGGGGCTGCTGCGCGAAGAAGAGGGCATGGCCGCCCGCGTGCTTGCATCGCTTGAGATCACGGTTGAGCGCGTACGCGCCCAAGTGGTGGGGATCGTCGGCTCCGGCGAGGAGGTCACCACCGGTCAGATCCCGTTCACCCCGCGCGCCAAGAAAGTGCTCGAGCTCTCGCTGCGAGAAGCCCTGAGCCTCGGACACAACTACATCGGCACCGAGCACATCTTGCTCGGGCTCATCGCCGACGACGCAACTGTCGCCGTTCGCACGGTCGGCGATCCCAACAGTGGCCACGTCGAGCATGAGGGCGTCGCCGTCCGCGTCCTGCGCGACTGCGGCGTCGACGCAGAGAGGATCCGTAACGAGGTGATCCGGATGCTCTCCACCCCGGAGGCGCGCGCGGAGCGCGCTCGCGCGGAGGTCACGTCCGTGAGCTCGGAGGCGTCGATTCATGTCCATCCGTCGGCGATCGTGCGCCGGCTGTTGATGAGCGGCGCGGCGCGAGCGCTCGATGACGGTCGCTCAGAGATCGAAGTCGCTGATCTTCTGCTGGCCCTGACCCGCGATGAGGCGACCTCACGGCTGCTCGCAAGCCTCGGGGTCGACGTCACGGCCGTGCGCGAGACGCTCGAACGAGCGACTCCGCCCTCCGACTGACCGCGACGTCGACAGGAACACACAGCCTCACCGGCTTACAGACGCTCGCGACTGCGACGCTCGTCGCAGTCAGCGTTGGGTACTGAGACGCCGCGGGCCCAGCGCCGACCCATCGGCCTCCTGGCCGATACGCCGACCAAGCACGACGTGGTCAGCCCGCGAGAGCGCATCGAAACGCCTGCTGATCCCAGTAGCCCTCCGCTCTGCTGATCTGACCGTGATCGTTTACCTGGAGCACGTCAATACCTTCGGCGTCTGCGACGCGACCATCCCGCCCGTACGCCGTCATCCGCCAGTGGGCCGCGATCGATCGCGCTGCCGGGAGGGCGGCCAGGATCTCGATCTCGATTCGTTCAGCGACCGCGCATAGCCCCGAGCGCCAGTACTCCACGACGGCGGGGCGACCGCGCCTCACAGACGTTCCCACCGGGTCCTCGATCTCTCCGTGCTCGGCAAACAACTGCGCGATCCCGTCAGGATCGAGCTTGGTCAGCGCGTCGAAGTACGCGCGCAGGACGCGATGGTTTGGATGGCAAGCGGGGAGGTCGGCGACCACACGACCCCACGCTACCAGCGCCGGCAGCCGCATCTTGATCATCCGCGAATGGCAATCGGTCCGCGCTGACGCGATCGGGCCGAACGAGCGGCGCCAGAGTGTCCGGTTGTCGATCCGCGATTGAGACAAGGCTTCGGCCAGAATCTTGGGACGTCCTGGGCGATGAGTGCGGGGGTCGTAGAGCTGCCGGACGGGACCCGCCTGCGCGGTCGTGGGATTCGAGCGGGCGCTCCGGCCGCGCCGCTACCGCAGTGGAGCCTGTTCCTGCTCGCTTCACCACCCCGCGACGTGGCGTGGCCGTACCGGTGGTTGCGCTGGCGTGACTTCTGGCTTCCGAGCGACAGCTCGGACGCACGGGCCGCGTTCGCGGAGGCGCACCGCCGGGCTATCGCTGGCGAG